>SDZZ01000014.1 GCA_004173255.1 Chitinophagaceae bacterium
GTAATAAAGTTTGCTGTACCGTTGATGGCATTCATGCCATATAATGCGGAAGCGGACCCCGGTACTACTTCCACGCTCACTATATCAAGGTCACCAGGGCCAAGTGCATTGGCCATTGGAGCTCCGATATGCGGTGCCTGGATGTCGAGTCCATCCACCATCTGCACAAACCGCACGTTGGTGGTGTTGGTAAATCCGCGTGCATTGATCACTTTGAAACCAAGGCTGGGGGAGATGACCTGCAATCCTTTCAGGTTTTCGATGGCATCAAAGAAGGAAGGTTGCGCGCTGTTGCGTATAGCATCCGGCCCCAGTTTTTCGATGCTGACGGGCGCCTGTAAAATACGCTCTGTGCCCCGCGAAGCGGAAATCACCACTGCTTCAAGATCGCGCGTTCGGAGGGTGTCGTTGTTTTTGATACTGTCCGCCGGAGGTGTTTGTCCGTATGTTACCAGGCCGGGTAACAGTACGGCCAGGCAGAGCATATGAATTTTTCCCATAAATAAGTTTGTCCGGATGTCGGCGTCCATGTGTACCAGGCAGTATCAAACTAATTTATCCGGTGTCAGTGGCAGGTCCCTTAATCTTTTGCCGGTAGCGTTGAACACGGCATTTGCTATTGCTGCCGATACACCAGTGATGCCTATTTCCCCAATGCCACGGGCACCAATGGGGGAAATATGCGGATCTGGCTTGCCGATAAAATGTACATCGATTGCGGGCACATCCAGGTTGACCGGTACATGGTAGTCGGCCAGCGTGCGCACAACAGGGTTGCCCCATCGTTTGTCATATTCAGTAGCCTCCATTAATGCCGCACCAATACCGAAGATGACGCCACCGATCACCTGCGAGCGCGCGGTCTTTTCGTTCATGATAAGGCCAACGTCCTGCACACTGGTAAACCTTTTTACCCGGATGGTGCCAAGGTCCTGGTCTACCCATACTTCGGCGAATTGGGCACC
Organism: Chitinophagaceae bacterium; assembly: GCA_004173255.1. Classification (GTDB taxonomy): domain Bacteria; phylum Bacteroidota; class Bacteroidia; order Chitinophagales; family Chitinophagaceae; genus JBEVJC01. Next base: position 966 of record SDZZ01000014.1, read on the forward strand.
GAACGAATGGAATGCATATTGTTTGATGTCGCTGTTCTGTTCTGCCGGGATGTTGGCCGGTGTGCAAAGGGCACCGGGAACGGTGAGGCCTGCGCCCGATACCGGCAATGTGGTGGCACAGGCTTCCATCATGGTTTTGCGGGCACGTTTCAATATGTCGATATAAGTATCCGATTGTTTTTCATTTCCGGTGATAAAAAGTTTACCATCGGCAAATCCCAGTTCATCCGGATTACGGCCATTCAATGCGGACGCAGGATCAGCAACCGCAAGCCTGGCAAGGTCCTTCCGCAGCAGTTTGCAGGCTTCCATGGCGGCCGGATGAATGCTGGCAGTTGTCTGCGAACCACCGGCGAGCGGGGAGGGGGGCAGGGCGGAGTCGCCGATTTTTACCTGGATCTGTTCTACAGGAACACCCAGGGCATCACTTGCCGTTTGAGCCAGTACGGTATAGGTGCCGGTACCGATATCGATGGAAGCGGTCAGTACTGTCACTTCCCCTTTATCATTGATCTGTACATTTACGGAAGCGGCACTGCGCCCACCCGGATAAGTTGCAGTAGCCATGCCGTGACCAACCAGGTATCTTCCTTTGCTCGTTTGCCGCGGTTCCATTTTGCGCGATGACCAGCCAAATCTTTCTGCACCGATGCGGTAGCAGTCAACCAGGTTGATACTGGAATACTCGTGACCGGTAATCGGTTCCTTTGCTGCGTGGTTCATCACCCGGAATTCGACCGGATCAATTTTTAATTCATAGGCCATTTCATCAATGGCTGATTCCAGGGCAAATGTGCCCGGTGCTTCGCCGGGTGCCCGCATAAAGGTTGGTGTACCCCGGTTCAGTGCCGCTACATTGTAGGTGATTTCCCGGAGAGGCGCTTCATACAGTACCTTGGTCTGTTTACCACTGGGTTCAAAAAACTGCGTGAGGTTATTGTAGGAACTGGTGTGATGACGGATTGCGGTCAGTTTGCCTGTTTCATCCGTACCCATCGCCACTTCCTGGATGGTTGCTGCGCGATGTCCAACGTTGGTCTGCATCATCTGGCGAGTCAACGCGAGTTTGACCGGCCGGTTGGTGGCCTTTGCCGCCATGGCAACCAGCAGTGTATGCAGCCACAGTCCTTTGCTTCCAAAACCCCCGCCCACAAACGGCGCTACGACCCGCACATTTTCCGGTTTCAGTCCAAGGAAATAGGCGGCAATGTTGCTGGTGAGTTGCACACCCTGAGTGGAATCATAAAGGGTAAGTTTATCGGCTCCCTCCCATACGGCCACGGTGGCATGGGGTTCCATCGGGTGGTGGTTTTCCACCGGGGTACTGTACGTATGTGAAATGCGGTGTGGGGAAGCTGCAAGCGGGGCGGCAGTCCTGCCCGTATTCAGCTGGGCTTCTTCACCCATGAATACCTTTGGTTTAGTGCTTTTAGGAAGCTCCGTCTTCAGGTCCGTCGCCGCTTTTTCAATGGCATAACTGATTTTTAGTTTATAGGCAGCGGCTCGTGCCTGCTCATAACTTTCGGCAACAACTACGGCAATGAACTGACCGGTGTACCGGATTTTATTATCCTGCAATGGTACCAGGTTTTCGCCCAGGAATGCGGCACCGGCTTTCATCTGTGCTGCCATATCAAGCGGTTTCAGCTTCAATGCATTTTTGTAAGAGATCACTGCGAGTACGCCTGGTTCTTTTTTTACTACTGCGTCGTCGATGCCCGTGACAGATCCTTTCGCAATAGTGGAACGTACAGGAAACGCATAGGCCATTCCGGGTTGGTTAAACTCTGCTGCGTAGGTGGCTTTTCCCGTTACTTTCATGCGGCCGTCAATGCGGCTGATCGGTTTGCCGGTTTCACTCATGATTTAAATTTTATCCGTGAATAGCTTGATGTCCTGATTATCCTTCCATGTCTTCTTCCATGCCATAAAGGCCGCCTTTCATGGCCCCCTGCAGGGCACGTGCAATTGCTTTTTCCGCCAGCGCCACTTTGAATTTATTATGTTCCAGTGGTTTTGCCTGTTTCAGTTCGGCCATAGCTGCAGCCCTGAAATTGGCTTCTGTAGCGTCTTTGCCGGCCAGCCATTTTTCTGCAATGGTTGCCCGCCAGGGCTTATGTGCCACGCCTCCAAGGGCAATCCGTACGTCTTTTATCCGGTTGCCGTCCACTTCCAATGCTGCGGCCACTGATACCAGTGCGAATGCATAGGATGAACGTTCGCGGATTTTAAGGTAATATGATTTTCCGGCCAGGTTGTTTTCCGGTAATTCTATGCTGTGGATCAGGTCGCCCTGTTCGAGGTTGTTGTCTTTTTCCGGATGATCGCCCGGCAACCGGTGGAATTCCGCAAAGGGAACGGATCGCTGCTTATTACCCGGGCCCTGCACATGAACAACGGCGTTGAGTGCAGCCAGTGCCACTGCCATATCTGACGGATAAACCGCCACACATTTTTCCGACCAGCCAAAGATTGCATGGTTCTTATTCATTCCTTTCAACGCACCGCAGCCTGTACCCGGCTCACGTTTGTTGCAGGGCATGTGCACATCATAAAAATAAGTACACCGGGTGCGCTGGACCAGGTTGCCGCCATTAGTTGCCATGTTCCGGATCTGTGCACTGGCACCCGCCAGTATGGCCATGGAAAGGAGCGGAAATTTTTCGCGGATCGTTTCATGGTTGGCGGTTGACGCATTGGTAGCGGCGGCGCCAATCATCACCGCATCTCCCGACGTTTTTATGTCGGAAAATTTTAAACGGGTTATATCGACGAGTTCGTTTGGCTGGCTGACGTCTTCCTTCATCAGGTCCACCAGGTTGGTACCACCACCCAGGAATTTTGCGCCGGGATTATTCCTGACGGCATTGATGGAGGTGGCGGGGTCTGTCCCGACTGTATATTTATATGGTCTCATGATCCAGTGTTTAGTGAGGTAAGTATTCAACCGTTCAGATAGTACCGTCGGCAAACTGCCATACCTGGGCTACGGCTTTATCACCGTGTACTTCGCGGATGGCATCTACAATATTCGGGTAGGCACCGCACCTGCAGATGTTTCCCGACATCCGTTCCCGGATTTCTTCATCTGTAAGTTTTACATTTTTACCCGTCTTCCTGACATCCTTTGTCACATAGCTGGCCTCACCGCGCCGGGCCTCACCCATCAATGCGACGGCAGAACAGATCTGGCCCGGGGTACAATACCCGCACTGGAACCCATCATGTTTGATGAACGAAGTCTGCATGGGGTGCAATTCATTCCCATTGGCCAGTCCTTCAATGGTGACCACTTCTTTGTTTTCGCAGGTGGCCGCAAGGGTCAGACAGGACAACACCCGGCGGTCATCGACCATGACCGTGCAGGCACCGCACTGTCCATGGTCACAGCCTTTTTTCGAACCGGTGAGCTCGAGCCGTTCGCGGAGTGTATCCAGCAACGTCATGCGCGAGTCGACCAGTAGCTTCTGGCTGGTACCGTTTACTTTGAATGAAACACTGACACCGTTCTCAATACCGGCCGGAGGGGGCGGGGGCACACTGGTGGTGCGGGCCATCAGCTGTTCTATGCCCAGGAGGTGTACTGCAAGCAAACCTGTACTGGTGTAAGTTATTAACTTAAGAAAATGACGGCGTTTCATTCCCGATGTAATGATCTCGCTCATTTCATCGGGCATAAGGTCTTCAAGCACCTTGCGTTCAGCGTCCGTCAGGTCGGGGAACCTGGGTTGATCTTCCATGATGTATGTTTGAGGGATATCCTGAAGTTAGGTAATTTTCTTTAGTTTTACCGCGCATCCCTCGCCCAATTATAAATATCTTCTCTATGGACGTGCTCCATCGCAACAATGTAACAGTATCTGGTGAGGGGGACCGTGTGCTTCTGTTTGCCCACGGCTTTGGCTGCGATAAGAACATGTGGCGGTATGTTACGCCAGCTTTTGAAAAAGGATACAAGGTTGTTACGTTCGATCACGTGGGTGCAGGCGGCTCACTGCTTTCACATTATACCAAGGCGAAATATGACACACTCGATGGATATGCCAGCGACATACTTGACATTATACATGAACTAGGTCTGCAGGATGTTACATTCGTTGGCCACTCGGTAAGTGCCATGATGGGTGTCATTGCTGCGGTGCGAGAACCGGCGCTGTTCCGGCAACTGGTGCTGGTTTCCCCGTCACCATCCTACATCAATGATGGCGACTATGTGGGTGGGTTTACACGACCGCAAATCAATGAGCTGCTCGAATCGATGGATAATAACCATCTCGGATGGTCGATGGCGATGGCACCCGTCATCATGGGTAATCCGGACCGCCAGGATCTTGTCGGGGAACTGGCTAACAGCTTCTGCCGGACCGACCCGGATATCGCCAGGCATTTTGCCCGCACCACCTTCCTGACCGATGAACGGGCTATTCTCCACAGGCTTGAACGTCCGGCCCTGATCCTTCAATGCAGTAACGACATCATAGCGCCCGTTGAGGTTGGTCATTACATGCAGGAAAATATGGCGCACAGCACCCTGGTAATCCTTGAAGCAACCGGGCATTGTCCTAATTTGAGTGCCCCGGAGGAAACTATCCATGAAATTAAAAAGTATCTCGCACGTGAATAGTGAAACGGGTACCCGTCAGTTGTACGATGCATCGGGTGATTTTTTCGACCACTCGCTGAATGGATTTGCCATTGCAGACCATCATGGTAAATTGTTGCGGGTAAACAAATCGCTGGCCGCATGGCTGCAGCAGGAGAGTGATACATTTACCGGGCTGCGCTTCTCCGACCTCCTGAGTATCGGCGGTAAAATTTATTTTGAAACACATTTGTGGCCCTTACTGGCCATGCAGGGACATTTTGATGAAGTGGCGGTTGAGCTGTCGCTGGCATCAGGTGAAAAAATGCCCGTCCTGATCAATGCCCTTAAACGCGATGCGGATAATGGCAACGGACCTGTAGTCTGGTTTACCGTTTTCAAGGCAACAGACAGGCGCATCTATGAACGTAACCTGAAAGAGGCAAAGACTTCCCTTGAAACCAGGCTCGAACATGAAAAGCAACTGACCATATTGCGCGACCAGTTTATTGCCATTCTCGGGCACGACCTTCGTAACCCGCTTGGTTCCGTAATGGCCGGAATCGCGATGTTATCACGGTCCAACCTGTCAGATACCGACCAACGCATTGTGCAGCTGATCAGCCGGAGCACCGTACGGATCGGTGAACTGATCGATAACGTAATGGACTTTGCACGAACACGTTTAGGCGACGGGCTGGTGGTCGACCTCCGCCTTACACCCATGAACCCGGTGATTGAGCAGGTAGTGGAAGAGCTCCGGGCAATTCATCCCCACCGCGAAATTTTTGTTACCTCCGCGATCCAGGAACCGGTTATCTGTGACGCTCCCCGGATTGCGCAACTCCTCTCCAACCTGCTTGCCAACGCCATTACACATGGCAAAGGGGACACCCCGGTGAAGGTGGTCGCTGCAATCCATGACGGGTCATTGGAAGTAAGCGTCAGCAATGAAGGCCGCCGCATCCCGGATGAGTTGATGGGACACCTGTTTGAACCCTTCACCCGCGAAAATCACCGGCAAAGTGAAAACGGCCTTGGGCTCGGATTGTTCATAGCATCCCAGATTGCAAAAGCCCACCTTGGTGAACTGCTCGTATCCTCAACTGACCAGGAAACCAGTTTTACTTTCCGGATGCCAGGTGGAACATCGTAGGGTATCCGGCAATACCGGTCCCTCAGGATGAAACCAATCCGTCAGGACGCAACCCGTTAAATGCGGTTATTACAAGGTTGCCATATCAATCACGAAACGATATCGTACGTCACCTTTCAGCATGCGCTCGTACGATGCAGTGATGTCTTTTATATTTATCAGCTCGATATCTGATACGATTCCGTGTTCCGCACAGTAGTCAAGCATTTCCTGCGTTTCCTTTATGCCACCAATGGATGAACCGGCCAGGCTTTTACGGCCGCCGATAATGCTGAAAGCCGCTACCTCCGAGGGTTTGGAAGGAACACCCACGCAGATATGTGTACCATCTGTCTTCAGCATGCCCAGGTACATATTCAGGTCGTGCTCCGCTGAAACGGTATCGAGGATAAAATCAAAGCTGCCCGTTGCGGCCTTTACCTGGGCCGGATCAGTGGTCACTACAAAATGATGTGCCCCGAGTTTTTTTGCATCGGCTTCTTTTTTTGGTGAGGTACTCAGTACGGTGACTTCGGCTCCGAAAGCAACACCGAATTTTACGGCCATGTGTCCAAGTCCGCCGAGACCAAGCACCGCCAGTTTATGGCCTTTCCCGACTTTCCAGTGACGGAGTGGTGAGTAGGTGGTGATGCCGGCACAAAGCAGCGGGGCCACCGCAGCCAGATCAGCTTTTTCAGAAATTTTCAGGACAAATTCTTCGCGTACAACGATGTTGTCTGAATACCCGCCATAGGTCGGGCTTTTGCCATCGCGTGACATGCCGTTGTAGGTCTGGGTGTTGCCTTCCAGGCAGTATTGTTCCAGGTCGGCCTTGCAGTTATCACACACCTGGCAGGAGTCAATCATACAACCGGTACCGGCAATATCACCCACCTTGAAATTCTTTACATGATCGCCCACCGCAATTACACGTCCAACAATTTCATGTCCGGGCACCATCGGGAAAATACCTGGAAACCAATCGTTGCGGATCTGGTGAAGGTCCGAGTGGCACACGCCACAGAACATGATTTCGATTTGTATATCGTTCGCCCCGACTGCCCGACGTTCAAAGTTCCAGGGTGCCAGGTCAGTTTCCGGTGTCTGTGCTGCATATCCTTTTGCTGCTATCATTGCTAAAATTTTTTATTGTGGGGAAAGCTGCAAGGTAGCACCATCTGGTAAACCGGGGATTATATTCTTCAAACAAAAAGTTTCAAAATTGAAGCAACAACGCAGGTTTATTGTGCGTGGGTGCGCAATAAATGGCCACGATAACACCAGGCATCTCGTGTTGGAAGGCCGGGCAGGGGGAAAAGTAAAACACCAGGGATGGTTATGCGGTATAGGCCGGGTGCAGGATCTTTGTTCCGAAGGCCCGGCGATTACCGCTTTCGTTGCCATGCGATAGAACAAGGAATGTTCAATAACACCCGCAATCATTTTTAAAGAAGTGTTGAGCGGACCTGGTGCAGGCAGCTGTTCAAATTTTAATTCAAGCAACGGGTTGCCGCGCAGGGTAAGCGCTGGTCCTGTTTCGGTTTGCCTTAACTGGATAGTTGCCCCGGGGTATTGAAGCGACAGGTTATGCATGATAAAAGTAATGGCCGCCGGTACCACTTCCAATACTACCGGGTACTGACCCGTCAGCGCCGGTGAAAATTTTCCTTCATCACCAACCAGTACAAATCCGTCGGACATCGCTGCAGTGATCTTTTCCATGGTATGGATTCCGCCACCGCTCTTCAGTGCATTCAGATCCTGGTCAAACTGGTCACAACCATCAAAATATAAATCCAGCCTGGCTTCGGCGGATAGCGGGCCTACATGCAGACCGAGACCGGCCAGTATTTTTTCTGTTTCTGCCGACGATGACACAAACCGAAGTGTGGAAGCCAGGGAGCCATCACCGGCAAGTGTTTCAGCGAGGTGAAGCATGGTGCGGCCGTGCCCGAGACCGACCGTCATACCTGGCTTTATCAACGTAGCGGCAAACCGTGCCGCCTGTTCTTTATAATCGGGCATACTTGAGTATTATGACGGCAATTTACGAAGACGGGTTTGGTATCGCGGATAGTATCGCCCTGGCCGGAACGAACTTGACTTGTTCCGGGTTACTTTTCATAATGATAACTACCCCCGACCACTTCATATTTTGCATAGTCCTTCCCGGTTGCATCCGGAACATAAATCTCAGCTGTTGCACCCTTCGGGATCACCACATCCATCATCACTTTATTATTTTCAATCTTCCATTTACTGGAGATCAGTCCTGCGGCTGATTCGTACGTGCCCTCCGCCCAGGTGAGGTTTCCGCCCATGATAGGTTTGATGATGATCTTTTTAAAACCGGGTGCCGCAGACTTTATCCCTGCAATATTCTGGTACATCCAGTCACCGATGGCACCATAGGCATAGTGGTTAAAGGAGTTCATACCAGCGTTCTGGAAGGAGCCATCTGGCTTGATCCCATCCCATCGTTCCCAGATGGTGGTCGCACCTTTCTTAACCGGGTACAACCAGCTCGGAAAGGTATCCTGCAACAGCAGGATATAGGCGAGGTCATTATAACCAAAGCGACTGAGCACATGGCACAGGTAAGGTGTACCAAGGAAACCGGTGGTGAGGTGATTGCCATAACGCCCGACATTTTCTGCCAGGTAAGACGCGGCTTTTGTGCGCATTGGCCCTTCGGGCAACATGTCAAACTGTAAAGCCAGCACGTAGGATGTCTGTGTGTTGGAGACGAGCCTGCCCGAACCGGTCACGTACTCGCGGTTGTATGCTGCCTTGATCCGTTTAAGCAGTGCTGTGTATTTTTCAACGTCAGCTGTTTGCCCGAGCACTTTTGCGGCATCCAGTGTAAGCTGGATGGAGTGCGCATAAAAACACTGGGCAATTTCAAATTTATCGGTGATGGCATCGGTACCGCCATCGTCACCCGAACGGTAGGAAAGCCAGTCACCGTAATGCCATCCGTACCGATACAGGTCCAGGCTGTCGGTATGGCTTTCCATGTAACCGATCCATTTTTTCATGGAGGCATACTGGTCAACCAGGATCTGTTTATCACCGTACACTTCATACATCTGCCAGGGAATGATAGTGCCGACATCCGACCACCCGGACGAACCACCGTCTGTATTGAGTACATCAGGCACCACATGCGTGACTGCCCCGTCGGGCCGCTGGTCGGCTGCCACATCTTTCATCCATTTACTGAAAAAAGATTTTACATCATAGTTATAAGATGCAGTACGGAAGAATGCCTGTGCGTCGCCGGTCCAGCCCAACCGTTCATCCCGCTGCGGGCAATCGGTTGGTACATCAAGGAAGTTACCCCGTTGTCCCCACGTGATATTGTGCTGCAGCTGGTTCAGCAGCGGGTTCGAACAGGAAAATGTACCTGTTGGTTTCATATCCGAATAAACCGCCACCGCTGTAAAGTTTTCAGGCTTCAGTTCGCCTGGATAACCCTCGACCTTAATATACCTGAAACCATAAAAAGTAAAATGGGGTTCAAACACATCCTCGCCTTTGCCTGACAGGATGTAACTGGCCGTTGCCCGTGCGCTGCGAAGGTTTTCGGTATAAAAATTACCATCCCTATCCAGCACTTCCGTGTGTTTGATCGTAATCCTGCGGCCGGCATCTCCCGCCGCTTTTACAATCACCCAACCCACCAGGTTCTGGCCAAAGTCAATCACCTGCTCACCCTTTGCTGTCGTAAAGATTTTTACCGGGGTAAATGTTTCATGCTTCCTGACCAGTTCATTGATCGTGGGTACAAGGATGCTGTTATCATTCGCTGATGTTTTTACGGCGCTCCATGATGCGTCATTATACGATGCTGTGTTCCAGCCAGCCTGCTGCAGGCCGGCATTGATCGTTTCGCCATGGTAAATCTCATTTTCCTGCACAGATCCGCCTCCTGTTTTCCACGTATCATCGGAACCAATCACCATTTTCGAACCGTCAGTAAAAATTACTTCCACCTGGCAAAGCAGTGCCAGGGTGTTTCCCCAGCGATTGCGGTTGTCCTGTCCCCATCCAAGCGAACCGCGGTACCAGCCATTCCCGAGGATCACACCAATACTATTTGTTCCCTTGCCCAGCAAGGCAGTTACATCGTAGCGCTGGTATTGCAGCCGCTTTTTATAACTGGTCCATCCGGGAGTAAGAAACGCATCGCCAACCCTTTTTCCATTGATCCAGGCCTCGTACACACCGTGCGAGGTGATATAAGCCACGGCCGATTTTATTTTTTTTGCGGCTGTAAATGTTTTGCGGAAGTACTGGGCCGGTCGGATGCTGTCATTTTCCCTGACCGTGCTTTCAATCCAGCTGGCTGTCCACGCAGGGGATGGGGTATCCTGTGGCAGTGACTGGGCTTTCAGGTAATCGTTATAAAAGGAAAAAGCAAGGAGCAAAGGCAGTACCCGGACGGGTGCAGGAAGTTTTTTCATATACCGATCGTTTCTGTTTGATTTGTGCAGGCGGACTGACCGGCAATCTAACACGAAACGATTTAACCCTTGTCCTGTACTGACAGTCTTTTGGAAAAAATTTTCCACTGTTTATTAAAGTTGGATATATTTACCGGTAGGATAGAATAGGACAGTTGGCGACTTCAGCGCCTTCCGTGCCATATCTACCCAATTGTTTACCATGGAAAATATCTACGATCAGGTTCGCGAGCTGGAAAATATCCAGGGCCTCTCCAAACATGAACAACTTGTTCAGGGTTTCATCAATGCCATTAATGACAAGCTCATTTCAAAAGGCGACATGCTGCCATCGGTCAACAGCCTGATCAAGGAACTTGGTTTCGCCCGGGAAACCATTGCCCGGGGTTACAAGGAACTGGCCAGCCGTGGCATTGTGGAGTCGAAAAACCGGATCGGTTTTTTTGTAGCCAATGAAGATGTGCAGAACCACCTGCGCATAGCACTGGTGATTTTTGCATTCGACAGTTTCCAGGAAATTTTTTACAAAACGTTCCGCGACATCCTCGGTAAAAAGGTCCATATCGATATTTTTTTTCATCACAACAATATCGAGGTGTTCGAAAGTATTATTTCCAATGTGCGCGGGAAATACGGTATGTACGTGGTTGCCCCGATCCCGCATAAAAAAACGGCCGGGATCCTGTGCAGCCTGCCGTTGAACCGCTTCCTGATGATTGACCGCTACCTTGCATTACCGGAGGAGTTCTCCTACGTGGTGCAGGAATTTGAAGAGTCATCCTATGCCGCTTTCTCGCAGCTGGCACCAGCTATCCGCAAGTTTAAAGGCATGATCCATTATCATCGCCCTGCTTCAGACACACCGGTAGAAATCATTAATGCCTACAAAAAGTTTATCCGTGATTTCAAGATCCGGAGTATCATACGGACGGAATATATACCCGGCTCCATTGAAAAGGGCTATGTGTATTTCACTATCAATAATGCCGAACTGTGGCAGATGCTGAAAGATGCAAAAGCCAAAGGCCTGATCCTCGGAAAGGATGTTGGCATCCTGTCGCACAACGACGAGGTAGTCAAGGAAATTATTTTTGATGGCATCACTACCTATTCGACCGACTTCGTAAAAATGGCCGAAAAAGCCGCGCATTTTATTGTGAAGAGAGACGTGATCCAGGAAGTGATACCTACCGTGCTGTTGCGCAGGGGGTCGCTCTGATTATTAGTTTATGAATGTAACAATACTTGTCAGCTTTCTGGTAGTGACGGTACTGGCTGCTGTGATCTCGGTTTATTTTACCCGCAAGCAGCAGATGAAGACCACCATCAGCTACTACCTGGGTAACCGGAGCCTCGGCTTCTGGATGATCGGCAGTTCCCTGTTCCTGACCAACATGAGCGCCAACCAGTTCATCGGGGAGAATGAATTCGTGTACTCGGTCAACATGTCGGTAATGGCCTGGGGCATGAGCTCTATACTGGCCATGATACTGGTAGCCGAATTCCTGATGCCGGTGTATTTGCGCATCGGAGCGGTAACCACACCGGACTTCCTGGCTAAACGGTTCGACAAACAAACACAGCGGATTGTTTCCATCATTTTCCTGCTCAGTTATTTTGTGAACCTGATCCCCTCCGTACTATATGGATGTGCAGTGGCACTGAACGGCATCTTCCACCTTGACCAGCAATTTGGTCTCAGTTATTTTGCCACTATCCGCCTGCTGGTAATTGGTGTTGGCACCATTGGCTGCCTGTATACCGTCCTCGGTGGGTTAAAAGCCATTACCATAACTGATGTGGTGCAGGGAGTGGGTATGCTGGTTGGCGGCATCTTCATTGTAGGGTATGGATTCCATTACCTCGGTAATGGCAGCATCCTGGATGGGGTGGGTAAACTGGCTGGCAGCCATACGGAACATCTTAACGCCATTGGCGGTCCGACCGACGTGTTGCCATTCGGAACCCTGTTCACCGGTATGCTCCTGATCAATATCTATTACTGGGGTATGGAACAGTATATCGTACAGGAAGCCCTGGCATCAAGAAGCCTGGCCGACAGCCAGAAAGGCATTTCAATGGCGGCAGTGGGTAAACTGTTTGCCCCGTTGCTGCTGAATGTGCCGGGGCTGATTGCAGTTCACCTGTACCCACACCTCGATAATCCTGCCACGGTTTTCCCCCGTATGGTCAGCGATGTGCTGCCTCCCGTCCTTATCGGGCTGGTAGCAGCAGTGGTTTTCGGCGGGGCGCTGAGTACGTTCAATGCGGGATTGAACAGCACCGGCACCCTTTTTACCATGAACCTGTACAAACCGTGGCTGGAAAAGGATGGGCGTACAGCCGACGATAAAAAATTACTGCGGAACGGAAAACTGCTGCAGGTAGGAGTCACTATCGCGGCCATACTTTTTTCACCCTACATCATGTTTTTCAGCGGTGGTTTTTATAATTACCTGCAGAAGGTTTCCAGTTTTTTCAGTGTGCCGGTGTTTACGATCATGCTCATCGGACTGGTCACCCGGAAAGTTCCACCAATAGCAGCAAAAGCAGGTATCGCTTTTTTTGTAACCAGTTATACCCTTACCCAGTTTGTGTTTGATACCGGTTACCATTACCTGCATGTGCTGGCAGTCCTGTTTGTAATTACATCACTGCTGATGCTGGCCATCGGGCGATGGAAACCCATGCTGACACCATTTTCGATGGAGCGTTACCCGCAGGGAACCATGCAGCCGTGGAAGAACCGGCATTGGTATTTTGCGGTGCTGCTGATACTGATGCTCGCCATGTTCGTTCTTTTCTCACCGGCGGGCTTAGCCAGATAATACACAATTAAACAATCATTATGCTTTCGTCCAACTGCCTTACCACGCTCAGAAAAGTTTTCATACTGGTTGTTTCCATGCTTACGCTTTGCAGCGGCCAGGCCAGGTCACAGTCTTCGTACGCGATCCCTTTTGGCAACGGCAACAAACTGGTTTACCAGCTTCAGCAGGGTACTTATTCCATCAGCTGGAAAGGCGCGGAGCTGATCAGCAATGCCGGTGCAATAGTCAGGACCGGCGAAGTAATTGATTCACGCACCGCCGGTGAAGCAACTGTACAGGTGAGCGATTGCAGGATGCCGTTGGGAAAGGCAAAACGGTACACAGTCAGTTTTTCAAAAACTAAAAATTTGCGGCAGGTGTTTTATGTACTCCCGGGGCAGGACTATATCCTTATGCAACTGGAAGTATCCGGTAATGCGGGCGTGGGATATATGGCGCCGATGGTCACCGACAACTTCACATTCGAACAGCCGGGTGATAACCGCGCGCTTTATGTTCCGTTTGATAACGATATGTGGGCCCGGTTCAACGCGAAGCCATTGTCCGGGGCCAACTTCCGAAGCAGTGAAGTAACGGCTGTGTACAATACCGCAGGTTATGCAGGTTTTGTAGCGGGATCACTGGAACAGGACAAATGGAAATCGGGTGTTGAAATCAGAAACACCGGTTCCGGTCCCATGTCCATGACAGCCTACGCCGGCTTCAGTGACAGCACGGTGACCCATGATGTTATTCCCCATGGTAAAGTGTTGCCGGAAAACGGATCCGTTTGTTCGCCGATGTTTATGGCTGGCTTCTTCAGTGACTGGCGCCAGGGTATGGAAACCTTTGCCAGCGTGGCAGCGAAGCTGCAGCCACGGGTTATTTTCAACTGGGACAAACCCACACCGATGGGGTGGAACAGCTGGGGTATGATCAAGGAAAAGCTGACATATGCCCAAGCCACCGGCGTGGTGAACTTTTTTGCTGACTCACTCAAGGGCTTCCGCACGGCGGACAAAACCCTGTTCATTGATCTCGATGCATTCTGGGATAACATGACGCCCGGCGGCATCGGCGGTGATGTTTCGAAACTGAAAGAATTTGTAGCCCTTTGTAAAAAGAATTCGCTGAAGCCGGGTATTTACTGGACCCCGTTTGCCGATTGGGGAAAGTGGGATAATAAAATCGAAGGCACAACATATACCTATGCACAAACCTGGACCAAACAAAATGGCAGGATGCTCGATATAGACGGGGGACGTGCGATGGATCCGACCCACCCGGCCACCCGGCAGCGGATCGTGTATGTGATCAGCCGCATGAAAGAGCTCGGCTTCGAGATGATCAAGATCGATTTCCTGGGACACGGAGCGCAGGAAGCCGATCACTTTTATGACCCTTCCGTTACTACCGGCATGCAGGCCTATACCAGCGGAATGACTTTCCTCGACAGCGTATTGGGTAAACAGATGCTGGTGTATGCGGCTATCTCCCCAACCATGGCCACCGCGCGTTTTGTACACATGAGACGTATCGCCTGCGATGCATGGAGCACAATTGACCACACCGAGTATACCCTCAACAGTACGGGCTACGGCTGGTGGCAAAGCCATCTCTATAATTTTATGGATGCCGACCATGTGGTGTTCGACCGCGAGGATGACGGCGTCAACCGCGCACGCCTGGCTTCTGCCCTGGTAACAGGAAGTCTCATTACAGGTGACGATTACTCCGCACCTGGGAAATGGAAAAGCGCTGCACGCACCTTGCTGCAGAATCCAAACCTGCTGCGGGTTACAGCCAATGGCAAAAGCTTCCGGCCAGTCAACACCGCCACCGGCGACAGGGGAGTAGACCTTTTTACAAGGATATCAGGCAGTGATATTTACCTCGCAGGTTTCAACTTTTCCGACAAACCCCGCAGTTTTGACTTTCCGGCCAACCCGGACCCGTTAAAGGGGAATTCTGGCTGGATTGCCACGAACCTGTTTACCGGCAAACAACAAAAGTTCAGCAAAGGCGACACATTTATTGTTGAACCACGGGATGCCATCATCTTCCTGTTGCAGCAATCTAAAAAATAGTTAAAACTCTTTTTGGCGGTAATCAAAAATGTACTACTTTGGTGGTATAGTATAGTATAGTACAGATGGTAAAACGGATGTGCGATACAGGACTATAACAGGGACGCCAGCCCTGTTCTGTCAAACAAACAATTGCTTAATATGACTATCCGAACTGCTTGCTCCCCGTTCAGGAATACCAGGTGTTCCCAACAGCTTCTTTTCCTCGTCTTTTCCCTTTTATCCATTTGTTTTTCGTCGTCGCTCACTGCACAGAATTCACCTGCCGTTCTCAGCGGTGTGGTAATGGACAGCGTTACGCGACAGGGCATCAATGGGGTGTCTGTTGTAATCAAAGGCACCAAACAAGGTACCAGTACTGATCGATCCGGCGCATTTACGCTGGACGTTTCAGCCGGCCAGGCGATGCTTGAATTCTCTTCCATCGGATACCAGCCTGTTACCAGGATGGTTCGTAAGGGGGAGTATGCCAGCATCCTGCTTTCAACCAATGTGGACACGTCCGGTGCAGTAGTGATCACTGCCTATGGCCGTCGCGAACGGAAGGAAGCGGTAGTAGGGTCGGTTACATCCATACAGCCTGGGGAATTAAAAATACCCGCGAGCAACCTGACCAATGCACTTGCAGGTAAGGTGGCTGGTGTGATTTCGTTCCAGCGCGGCGGTCAGCCAGGCCTTGATAACTCCCAATTTTTTATTCGTGGTGTAACTACACTTGGATACAGTAACAGTCCGCTCATACTGGTCGACAACATCGAATTGCCGGCGAGTGACCTTGCCAGGTTGCAGGTCGACGACATTGCCAGCTTTTCCATCCTGAAGGATGCAAGTGCTGCAGCGTTGTATGGGGCAAGGGGTGCCAACGGGGTTATCCTCGTTACCACCAAGGAAGGTAAAGCCGGAAAAGCCACGGTGGAGATCCGCGGGGAAACAGCCATTTCCACTCCCACAAAGAGTATCAGGCTCGCCGATCCGATCACCTACATGAAAACCTACAATGAAGCACTGACCACCAGGAATCCACTGGCAACACCATTTTATAGTCCGAATAAAATCATCGGTACACAGAAGACCCTCGACGGGGCGGGTGGACTTTCCAAATACGTTTACCCGGCGGTTGACTGGATGGACGAAATTTTCAAGGAACGTACCAGCACCCGACGCGCCAACTTCAGCGTGAGTGGTGGTAATGCGCTGGCAAAATATTATGTGGCTGGTTCCTACTCACGCGATAACGGCATCCTGCAGGTAAGCCCGGTCAACAACTTCAATTCGGCCATGAAGTTTGAAAACTACCAGCTGCGTGCCAACACCAGTATTAAGGTTACACCAACCACTGAAGTAGGTGTGCGGCTCTGGGGTAACTTCAATGATTATACAGGTCCTATCAGCAACCAGGGCAACAGCTTTGCAACCGACCTGTATTCGCAGGTGCTGCATTCCAATCCCGTAGCCTTCCCGGCATTTTATGAACCGGACAGCGCCAACAGGAACACCAACCATATCCTCTTCGGCAATGCCATCAACCAGACCGGCAACCTGCAATCGAATCCGTATGCATCACTGATGTATGGATATAAAAGCTTTTCCGAATCGAGGATGTCGACGCAGTTTGAAGTAAACCAGAACCTCAAATTTATTACACCCGGGTTGACCTTCTTCGGTCTGTTCAGCACCAACCGTTATTCTTATTTCGACCTGAGCAGGAACTACCTGCCATTCTACTATGATATGTCCAGCTACGACGAACAGAAAGGCGACTATCGCCTGCGCTGGCTCAACTCGCAGCCTGGTGCTGCACAGGAATACCTCGGTTACAACGAAGGGGCCAAATACCTGAACACGTATTTATATATGCTTGGCCGGCTTGACTATTCAAGGACATTCGGTCAGCATACTGCGGGCGCCTCACTCATCGGAACCAGGCAACAAACCCTTACAGGCAATGCGGGTAACCTGCAGGCTTCCCTGCCCAACAGGAACCTCGGTGTATCGGGCAGGGCCGCTTATTCATTTGATAACCGTTACTTCGCTGAATTCAACTTTGGCTATAACGGATCCGAAAAATTTGCCCCCAAAAACCGGTTTGGCTTTTTCCCCACAATCGGTGGTGCATGGGTAGTGAGCAATGAAAAATTCTGGGCTGGCCGCATCACCAATGTGATTACGCGGCTTAAGTTCCGCGGCAGCTACGGGCTGGTAGGTAACGATGCCATTGGTGATCCGCGTTCGCAGCGTTTCTTCTACCTGTCAAATGTGTCACCCAACAGCGGACAGTCAGTTTACTTCGGCACCAATAATTCCGTCACCATGCAGGGAACAGTGATCAATGCCTATCCCAACCCGAGCGTGACCTGGGAAACTTCCCGTAAAACAAACCTGGCAGCTGAAGTAACGTTATTCAAGAACCTCAACATCGTGGCAGAGGTGTACCGCGAAAACCGGTACAATATCCTGATCAACCGCGGCTTCATACCGGTTACCGTTGGTATCGAGAATTCCGCAGCAGCCAACCTGCGATCCAACCTGGGTAAGGTAAACGCCGAAGGTTTTGATTTCAGTGTCAACTACCGGCAGGATTTCAAATCGGGCCTGTGGGCATCAGTACTGGGCAACCTGACGGTTACCCGCAATAAAGTGATACATATTGAAGAACCCGAATACCGCAACCCGTGGAGCTTCCAGACGGGTGGCATGATTGGCCAGCCATTTGGCTACATCGCTGAACGCTTATTTGTTGATGACAACGAAGCACTCAACTCACCCACGCAGATTTTTGGAGGCAACTTGCCAAGGGGTGGTGACATCAAATACCGTGACGTCAATAAAGATGGCAAGATTGACCAGGATGACCGCGTTCCAATCGGACTTCCATCCACACCGCAGGTGATCTATGGATTTGGTTTCTCGGTTGGCTACAAAGGTTTTGACATCAGTGCCTTCTTCCAGGGTTCGGCCCGGTCCTCTTTCTTTATCAACCCGACGGGTGTAACTGATTTTGATAACGGTGTATTCGGAACAGCGCCGTTTGTCAACAATGCGCAGATCCTGAAAGCCTATGCCGATGATCACTGGTCCGAAGAAAACCAGAACCTGTACGCCCTGTGGCCAAGGCTCTCGGTAACGGATATACCCAACAACACACAGAACAGTACCTGGTGGCTGCGCGACGGCAGTTTTATCCGCCTCAAATCAGTTGAAGCCGGATACACACTTCCCAAAAAATGGAGCAAACGGATTTTTATGGATAATGCCCGCGTGTATTTCAGCGGACTCAATCTCGTAACCTTCAGCAAATTCAAACTCTGGGATCCTGAACTGGCGGGAAATGGATTCGCTTATCCCATCCAGAAAGTGTTCAACCTGGGTATCAAACTTAATTTTTAATCCGGCCGGTAATACCACCAGCCCGATGGCCTGATAAAACGATGCATATGAACTTCAGTAAAAAAATAATGGTGATGGTAACCTGCAGCGTGCTGCTGACAACAGGTTGCAAGAAATACCTTGACGTAACACCGGACAATGTTGCCACCCTGAACAGCTCCTTTGGTAATGCAAACGAAGCGCAGGCGTACCTGTTCGGCTGTTATGCCAACCTGCAGAACCTGTCAGATGTGAGGCGGAATGCGGGCTTCACCGCTTCGGGTGAAGTGCTGTTCCCGATCAACCTGCAGGACCAGACCGCACTTGGCGGTGCCGGGGGCGATGGGGGATTTGACCTCATGCGCGGATTGCAGAACAGCCTCAACCCGCTGCACAATTTCTGGGACGGTTATAACCTCGGGCTCAAGCTGTGGGAGTCCATCCGCATGTGTAATACCTTTATTGACAATATCGATATCCCGCTCGATGTACAACCGTTTGACCGTACCCGATGGACAGCCGAAGCAAAATTCCTGAAAGCCTATTACCATTACTGGCTGCTGCGGATGTATGGGCCTATCCCGATCGCCGACGTAGCATTGCCAATCAATGCCACTTCCGATGAAGTACGCCAGAAGCAGCAGTCGGTCGATTCCTGTTTCAACTATGTGGTCAAAACACTTGATGAAGCTATTGCAGACCTGCCCCCGGCAATCCAGAATGCAGCGGCAGAAGCTGGACGTATCACTTCCACCATTGCCAAAGCAGTGAAAGCAGAAGTGCTGGCCACACAGGCCAGCCCGCTGTTCAACGGTAACCCTGACTATGCTTCCTTCAAAGGAAAAGACGGCGAAAGCTTATTCTCCGCAACAGCCGACCCTGCTAAATGGCAACGGGCCGCAGAAGCCTGCCGTGAAGCAATCGATGCTGCTGTTGCAGCGGGTGCCAAACCATATACCCTCGCTATCCAGGGAAACATTGTTAATATGTCGGACCAGACCAGGCAGCTGCTCACCCTCCAGGGTGCGTTTGTTGACGGATGGAACCCCGAACAGATCTGGTCACTCAACCCAAGGTTCGGGTGGAGTTATATGGCCATGCCGAGAGTTACGGCTGAAGCAGCTGCCAATGTGTTTGCTGTGTATTCCAACTTCTCGGTGCCTATTGCCGAATCAGAAATCTTTTACAGCAGCAACGGGGTGCCCATCGAAGAGGATAAGTCGTTCGACTACGCAGGCCGTTACCAGTTGCAGACTGGTGATGAGGCACACCGCTTTTATATCAAACAGGATTATACCACCGTTAAAGGCAACTTCAGCCGCGAGCCGCGCTATTATTCAAGTGTATCCTTTGATGGTGCAACCTGGTTTGGTTCGGGTAATACCAACGACCAGAATCCAAACTATGTAAATGCCGTGAACGGATATGCATCACCACCCGACCGGGTGCGTTACAATGCAACCGGATACTGGGCAAAGAAGCTGGTGCATTACCAGTCGGTGCCAGGACAGAATACCGTATGGCAGACTTATCCCTGGACGTTTATCCGCCTGTCGGGACTATGGCTGCTCTACGCCGAATGCCTCAACGAAGTGAATGGGCCAACCGGTGAAGTGTATTCCTGGATTGACCGGGTTCGGGAAAAAGCAGGGCTCGCAGGTGTCCAGGACGCCTGGTCGCAGTACTCACGTAATCCGGCCAAGGCTACCACGAAGGATGGCCTGCGCCAGATCATTCACCAGGAGCGCCGTATTGAACTGGCGTTTGAAGGTCAGGCTGGCTGGGACCTGCGTCGCTGGAAAGAACTCCAGAATGTGCTCGCCAAACCATTCCAGGGCTGGTCAGTGTTCAATCGCACTGTATCGGGATACTACCAGCTGGGTACGGTTTACCAGCCTTCGTTCTCGCTGAGGGATTACCTGTTTCCGATACAGGAGTATGACCTCATTGCCAACCCCAACCTTGTACAAACCCCATACTGGTAATAATCATCTTCGAACTGCTTAATATATGAACATGACAAAACAATATAAACTACTGTTCCATCTTGCCTGGATGCTGCCGGTACTGTGCACCTTGTCCTGCAGTAAAGTTTCTGAATACAAGGATGTAGTATCGGAAGACAAGACCAAACCCGCACCCGTTACCAACGTACAGGTGGCCAACCGCTCCGGTGGTGCCATCATTACGTACGACCTGCCACTGTCTGAAAACATCCTCTATGTGCAGGCCAACTATAAAATCAACGACGTGGCCAGCCGGCAAACAAAATCATCGTACTATTCAGATACCATTATTGTTGGCGGCTTTGAAAAAAGCCAGGAGTACAAAGTGGTATTGTATACGGTGAGTCGCGCCAACATATTTTCCGATTCAGTGGTCGTTACGGTACATCCCGAAACACCAGCTTACCTGGGTGCGTTTCCGAGCATTCTGGTAAAACCAGATTTCGGCGGTATCAATATCAATGTGCTGAACCAAATGAAAGACCCGCTGGGTATCGTAACCATTGCAGAGGACCCGGTGACCAGCCAGTATGAAATCATCAACCAGAATTACACCAACCTGGATACCATTTCTTACAGCCTTCGTGGCTTCGATACCATTCCGAAAAGATTCGGCGTGTATATCACCGACCAGTATGGAAATATTTCCGATACTTTTTTTACCACCGTCACACCGATTTTTGAAGTGGGTATGGATAAATCAAGATTCAATGGGTATGTGTTGCCAAGTGATGTGAAGACCGGTTTCGGATGGGAGATCAGCAACCTCTGGAACAACAACACCGGTTCACCGGGTTATCACACCGAACAGCCAATCCAGCCATTGGTTTGGCCGGCAGTCATCACTTTTGATATGGGACAGGTGGCCAAGCTAAGCCGGTACACCATCTGGGACAGGGGTATCGACGGCAGCGGTAACTGGTTGTGGCAGGCGGGTGCGCCACTCAGCTGGACATTGTGGGGCAGGGAACAATCGCCGGTTGATGAGACATTACCAAGCGGCCCCGGGTCACCGGGAGTAGGGGAGTCGTCGCCCAACGGATGGATCAACCTGGGTACCTATACACTTCCGCCAAAGCCGTCCGGCTTACCCAATCCACAATACACTAATGGAGACCTTGAAGTATGGAATGCAGGTTTCAGTTTTAATTTTTCGCTCGACCTGCCAAAAGTAAGATACATCCGTTTCCAGTGCCTGGAGAATGCTTCGCAGACCAACAACTTTTTTAACATGACAGAACTGTCATTCTGGGGCGATCCCAGGTAATTATTAAAAACAACGACATGTTTAAAAATATTCCATTCGTAACCTGCATCATCTGTATATGCTGTGTGTTGAGTTGCACCCAAAAGCCAGATGAATTCCGCGACTTCCTGAATGGGGATGAAGTAAAATACCCGGGTGCCATTACAAAAACTTATGTGCAGTCCGGTAAACTCCGGCTCGGCATCGGCTGGTCACCCAGTCCGGATCCATCCGTTACTTACTACCGGGTGTACTGGAACAACCGTCTGGATTCAGTCGAAGTACCCGCCACCACCCACACGGCATCGGATACTATCTTTACCATTATCCCCAATTTGCAGGAGTATACGTACTCATTCTTTGTACATTCATTTGACGCAAAGGGAAACAAATCGATTCCCATCGAAATTTCCAATGCGCGGGTGTTTGGCAGTACCTACAGCCAAAGCCTGCTTAACCGGCCAATCAACCTGACCGATCCCTATGATTTGCTCAATGATGCAGGTAATGAGATCACCCTGAAATTTTTAACACCGGATACATCGAATACCTCAACCGTAATCCGTTATACCAGCACAGCCGGCACGCCAAAGGAATTTTCCGTGGCCCCGGGACTGAATGAGGTTACACTGAATGATTACAAATACGGCACGAAGGTGGCTTACCAGTCATTTTATAAACCAACGTCCACCTCACTCGACTCATTTGCCACTTCAGTAGTGGATACATTTCCCAATATCGAATTCGGTGTGGTGGAATGTAACAAGGGATTGTTCTCGATGGTGAACCTGCCATTTGATGTGCAGCCGTACGAAGACCAGACCAATGTTGCCAAGTTGTGGGACGGCTCGAACGGTCCGCAGGGCTACCCGAATATTTTCCACTCCAATGGCAACAGCCAGTTGCCCCATCATTTTACAATGGACATGGGCCAGTTGTACGATAGCCTGCGCACCATTGAGGTAACGGGCCGCAACTGCTGCCACAACCCGGTAGAGTTTGAAATCTGGGGCATCCCCGATATCACCAATGCTGCAACCACGGTACCCGGCAACGACGCGGGATGGACTGCCGATGCCTTGTCGAAAGGATGGATACTGCTGAAAGATGTGGTCCGCTCCGACGATGGTACCGGTCCTTACACCCTGACATTTGCCGACAACACCCCAACCGTCCGTTATATCCGGATCCGTGTTAAAAAAGTGGCCAGTGGCGACAACTCGTACAGCAACCTGAGTGAACTCACGTTCCGTTATAAAAAATAATAGCTCCCTATGAAATTGCTGACCCCGTTCTTCCTGTGTTTTGTACTTGGGTTAAACGCCCAGAACCGGCCGCTGAAAATCTGGTTTGACAAACCGGCGGCACAATGGGAAGAGACACTGCCGCTGGGCAACGGCCGGCTGGGCATGACGCCTGATGGCGGTGTGGAAAAAGAAAGGATTGTGCTGAATGATATTACGATGTGGTCGGGCGGTCCGCAGGACGCAAACAACTACAACGCCTGGAAACAACTGCCTGCCATCCGGAAACTGGTGGTGGATGCCCTCCAACTTCGCCGTCGTGCGGAGATCTCGGCCAAGTTCCTTTCCGGCGAGTGGTCGACGGAGTTGGCAGGCTACGAAAGGGCGAAGACCTCCGACCGGGCGGAAGCATCTGACTTTGCCACCCTATGGCGCTGATTCTCGATTCCTCGCTATGGGTTGATTTCACGCGTAGGAAGTCACCGGCTGCCCTCAAGACGAAGATCCACCCCTGGATCATGGATCCCCGGGCGGTGCTTTGCGAGATGGTCGCCTTTGAAGTGCTGCGGCATGCCACCACCGCCGAGCGAG
>SDZZ01000807.1 GCA_004173255.1 Chitinophagaceae bacterium
AGGCATTTTTAATGAATCGCAAAAACTAAAAAAGGAATAAGTATGAACCGGATTTACATGGCAGCGTTAGTTAGTCTCAGTATTTTTTCGTCGTGCGACAAGGAAGATGACCACCAGGCTCACGCTGGTGAATATAAAGGAGCGGAAGTAATGGTACATGAGGGCAAGGCCTGGAGTTCCGTTACCCTGGATGATGATGGTGTACCCACCGCGATGACGATCAGTATTGATGATGCCGCAATGAATTCGGTTCCCATCGGCACCGGCAGCGGTGGCGGACACCAGCATGACAACAGTGTGATCCTGCCTTTTCACGACGATGTGAAATCAGTGACGCCATTCAAGTACATTGGTCTTGATTACAACCCGGATGGTCATGAGCCAGCAGCAGTATATGGGTTGCCACACTTTGACTTCCATTATTACCTGATGGACAACGCCGAACGCCTTGCTATTCCGGCGTATGAAGCAGATAGTGCAAAATTCAAAGCTTTCCCCGCTCCGGATTACCTGCCTGTAAATTATGCCCCGATCCCAGGTGGCGTACCGCAAATGGGAACACACTGGATAGATGTTACTTCGCCTGAGCTTGCCGGGCAAACCTTTACCCAGACCTTTATCTATGGCACCTACAACAACAACGTAACCTTTTACGAGCCGATGATTACACTCGCGTATCTCAAAACAGCGCCGGTTTTCAGTCGTAGCATTCCCCAGCCTGCAAAAGTGAAGGAAAGCGGATATTATCCTACTGAAATGGAAGTACACAAACACCTGGCGCAGACAGACATCACACTTAAATCATTTATATACAGGGAGGCCAAATAATGAACAACATACTAGACAGGAAACACCTGCAACACGGAATGAGCTACCAGTGCTATCGGAAACTGATCGGACAGCTCCTGCTTCTTGGCAAGGCCACCGGACCGAACCAATCCGAAAAGCTCCTCGAATTCACGCGAACCAATGTTGCCACCATGCAGGGGCTTGACAAAACGATCCGTATCACAGCAGATGCGGAACGCCTGACCCGGTCCATCCGCAGGCCGCAGACCTGGATAGTGATTACGGAAGGATGGTGCAGGGATGCCGCGCACATTGTGCCTGTGCTCCATGCGCTGTCAAGCCTGAACTTCAATATCGAGCTCAGCCTGGTACTGCGGGACGACAACCCTGAACTGATGGACCAGTACCTCACCAACGGGACCAGTCGCAGTATCCCGAAACTGGTTGCAGTAAACAGTCATACCATGGAAGAG
>SDZZ01000808.1 GCA_004173255.1 Chitinophagaceae bacterium
TGTGCACCTTTGCCTTTGTTCTGGAGGCAATGGGGCCGACGGTTTTTATTCGATGTTATGTTTCAAGAGTTTTCCTGGGGGCAGTTTCTGCTTTTTTCAGCCCTGCTGAGTTTTTTATGGTACCTGCTTGTGGCGCTGCTGTGCTACAGGGCGGAACTGGACGCGTTTTTTAAGGGTAAGGCGTCTTCCTCCGGCCCGCCCTTTGGCAATCCTTTGTTGCGAGAGCCTGGTGCTGGTCCGGTAGGTTCTGCAGGGCAAGGCGAATCGATGCAGGGCAGTGCGGAAACGCTGATGGGAGCCTCCAGGCTTCCCCAGGGGGTAGGGCTGCTGTCCCCGGCCGAACTTGGTTTTTCCCCAAGGGATGACGGGGAGCGCTACGGGCAGGTTGGGCTGGTGGCAGATGTGCTGGAGGAACTTAAAATCCTTTTTGCGGAGCTGGCAGGATCGGGCGGGGGCAAGCAGGAATTTTTCGGCAAACTGGAGCGGATCAAGCAGGACTACGGCCCGATCGCCGGGCACCCGTCGATCGGCAGGATCAACGAATTTATAAGGGACGCTGCGCTTTTTCCGGTTTCGGACCAGGAGCTCAAAGAGCTGTGGTATTAGTTTAGTTATGGTCTTTAATTATTTGGATATGAAATTTATAAGTTTAGCAAGGTTTCGTTTGCTTTCGTTTTTTTTAGGGCTTCTGCTGGTTTTTTCCATGGGTCTGGGAGCATTTGCGCAGGATGGGAACGCGGGGATACAGGAGGCGACCAACAAGGTGAAAAGCTATTTTGATACCGGCTGCGATCTGATGTACGCGATCGGCGCAGTGGTGGGCATTATCGGCGCGGTGAAGGTGTTCAACAAGTGGAACGCCGGGGAGCCCGATACCAACAAGGTGGCAGCGGCCTGGTTCGGCTCATGCATCTTTCTGGTAGTGGTGGCTACGGTGCTCAAGTCGTTCTTTGGAATCTAGGGGGTGGTGATGGCTAGCGTATATAAGGTTAACAAGGGCGTTTGCAGGCCCATAGAGTTCAAAGGGCTCAAGGGCGTTTATATTGGGGTACTGGCCATAGGGCTTGTAGCGCTGATGGTGCTGTTCGCAGCGCTGTATATCCTGGGGACGGACATTTTCCTGCTGGTGCCGCTGATCATGGTTTTGGCCGCCGGGCTGCTTGGCGGGGTGTTCAGGCTCTCAAAGCGCTTTGGCGTGCATGGTCTGGGCAAATACCTGGCCAAACGCGGCGTCCCGCGCCATATCAGGTTTTCTTCTAGG
>SDZZ01000279.1 GCA_004173255.1 Chitinophagaceae bacterium
TTGTTGTTTAGCCCCATTTACCGGCAAACTCTTCAAATGCGTTTTTGTACTGTCACCGATAATAATGACCTCTTGCCAGTCAGGTAGAAGTTTACACTAAGGATAGTTGAAGCTGCGGCCGCGCTAAGCCGGCAACTCAATAAACACAGAAGTTCCTTTGCCGGGTTCAGAGCTCACATCCAGTTTTCCTTTGAGGAATTCCACGCGGGTCCGGATATTGGTCCACCCCATACCAGCATGCTCCTGCACTTTGAGGGGATCAAAGCCCTTACCATCATCTTCCACCGTAATGGTCAGCATGTTCCCCGTTCTGGTAACCTGTACCATGGCGCTTTCGGCGCCGGCGTGTTTCATGGTGTTGTTGATCAACTCCTGCACGATCCGGTAGATGGCGATGGCCGTTGTCTGGCCCACCTCAGCGGCTTCCAGACCGATACCCTGATACGATACCTTGATGGCGCCTGACTGGTTAATATCATTACAGAAATCCATCAAAGCCGCGTGCAACCCGAACTTGACAAGCGACTCCGGCATCATATTATGTGCAACCCGTCGCATTTCACGGATCGAACTATCCAGCATATCCACACTCCGTTCAAAGGCAATCGTATTTTCCGGCGTCATCACCAGGTTTCCCTTCACTGCGTTCAGGGAATATTTAATGCCCGACAGCATTCCACCCAGACCATCATGCAGGTCTTTCGCCAAACGGGTCCGCTCCAGCTCTTCCCCTTTCAATACCGCTTCTGTAGCTGCCAGTTGCTTTTCAGTTTCGAGTTCAGCAATCCTTCTCTTTTGCAGTCGTTGCCGCTGGCGGAACACACGGTACAACAGCAGCAAGCTGACAATGAGCAGCACCCCGCCCCCGGCGAGATAATAATTGGTCAGCGTTTTCTGGCGCAACTGTACCTGTTGAACAACTATCTGGTCTTCTTTCTTTGACGTTTCATACCTGGTATTGAGATCCGACTCGTATTCGGCAAGGTCCTGGGCCCTGACGGACTGGTCCAGGTTGCTCCATTTATCTTCATACTCATTCCCTTTTTTATAGTTGTGCATGGCAAACTGCAGCTTCGACATATTGTTGTAGAGGTCCAGCAGGGAATTGATGAGCGAATCCTTTTCTGACATTCGGATGCCCTCATCAAACACCTTTTCGGCGTCTTCAAACCTGCCCTGGAAAATAAAATTCTGGCCGTTAATGAGGTGACCGAAAGCAATATCCGACTTGCTCATCGTTTCATCCCCTTTTACATATTCGTTAAACTCACTGACAGTTTTTGCCAGCTGATCTTTACCCGCTGTAGAATAATACATGGCGCCCAGGTTGATCAGCGCATTGCGCACCGAACGCCGCCGGCCGGCCTCTTTCCCGGCCACGAGCAGCTGGTTAAAAAGCTCAATGGCTTTATCATTCCTGTTGGTAGTCAGGTAACAATTGGCCAGGTTATTCAGTGAGATCAGCATACCCACCGGATCCTTATACCGTTTGCCCGCAGCCACTCCTTTTTCCCCGAATTCAATCGCCTTGTCATATTTCGCCAGGTCCTTGTACAGCCAGCACAGGTTGCCATAGTTGGTGGCAATATTGGATGTATCCCCGATGCTTTCTGTCAGCTGGAGTGAATACAGTCCGTATTTCACGGCCAGGTCATTTTGCCGAAGGTTATGGTAAATATTAAAAAGCGCCCGGTAGGAAGTGGCCGAGTTAAATTTATTACCGGTTCTTGCCGCAGCATCAATCGCCTTCAGGCAATAGCGAAGGGCATCTTTGTATTCATATTTCGCATGGTATAACCGGACAAATTCATGGTAGCAGGTATGCATCCTGGAAACCGCATTGAGTTTAACGATCAGTGCCTCGCAGGCCTGGTTATAAAACATGGCGGAGTCCGGGTCGGAACTGAATAAGGATTTTTCCAGTGCCTGGCAGATATCGATCCTGGAACTATCATCCCTGGATGCAGCCAGCAGTATTTTCAGGCTGTCGGTGTCGTCGGGCAATTGCGCCCATGACTGCAGCGTCAAAAAGGAAATCCCGACTGCGAGAAAGAATTTTAGCATACTGAAATATACCCATGCGCGTCCAGAAAACAAAAAGTGCAGGACCCAGCAAACTTTTCAGACCGCAGGATGTAATTGTTAGCTCCGTGATTAAATTGCAGGCATGCGGCCTCGCAACCTGTTCGCCGGGGTACACTTGTCCGGGTACAGTTCAGAATTTTCACAACAAATAGAACCATTGAACAAAGCGGCTTATTTCAAACTTATACTCGTACTCGGATCACTCACTGCACTTGGTCCGTTTTCTATTGACATGTACCTGCCGGGGTTTTCAGCGATTGCAAAGGACCTGCATACATCGGTTAACCAGGTAGCCCTGTCGCTTTCGACTTACTTCATCGGTATTTCCGCGGGACAGCTGTTATACGGACCTTTACTGGACCGTTACGGTCGCAAAAAACCGCTTTACCTGGGACTGCTGCTGTACATCGCTGCGTCGGTCGGATGCGCCGTTGCACTGGACGTAAAGTCACTGATTGTACTTCGTTTTATACAGGCCGTAGGCAGTTGCGCTGCTGCGGTGGCGGCAATGGCCATGGTCAATGACCTTTTCCCGATCAGGGAGCGGCCGAAAGTTTTTTCCTTGTTATTACTTGTAGTCGGGTTATCCCCATTGCTGGCCCCTACGATCGGCAGTTATGTAATCGGAAGCCTGGGATGGCACGCAATTTTCCTGATACTTACGGCCATGGGAGTGCTCGTGCTGCTGGCCTCCTGGCTTGGACTGCCACAGACACGAAAGCCAGATCCGGACATCTCGCTCAAACCCAGACCGATCATCAGTAATTTCCTGCAGATCCTGAAAACCCCGCAGTTTTATACCTATGCCCTTTCCGGTTCCTTTGCGTTCTCCGGTCTGTTTACTTACGTGTCAGGTTCACCGATTCTTTTTATGGACATTTTCAAAGTGTCGGCAGAAGCTTACGGATGGATATTCGCAATCATGTCAGTCAGCTTCATTGGCACCAGCCAGCTCACTTCCCTGTTGCTGAAAAAGTTCAATTCCCAGCAACTGGTGCTTTTTGGCATTTCGCTGCAGGTTGTACTTAGTACCATCATCCTTGTAGCTGCCGTGTGCGGTTGGCTTGGACTTTACAGCACCATCGCGCTGCTTTTTATTTATCTCGGTAGCCTGGGCCTTACCAATCCGAATACTTCGGCCCTGGCGTTGGCTCCGTTCACCACTAACGGGGGTAGCGCAGCGGCGTTACTGGGGGCACTGCAGCTTGGAATCTCAGCGCTGATCTCAATGGTGGTAGGATTTCTTTTCAAAGACTCAATCGTACCATTTGCGGCCATCCTCCTGTTCGGGGCGTTTACCGGCCTGGTTATTTTGTTAGCCGGAAGGCGCAATATCAGCAGCTTTGCCGGGGCCGATGCCGGCGCAGGTGCTGTGATGCATTAAGGATTGATCACTCAATAGTGACGAGAACCACTTCTTTCGGGCATTTGATCCGGATAGGAAATGTATCGCCAGCTCCCCGGCTTACAATGAGCGTAGTATCCCCGATTTGTTTGCGATCCGAACAATGTTTAAATACAAATGATCCGGGATAAAATGCTTCTTTCCTTTTGTACAGGACAATCTGGCCACCGTGCAGATGACCGGCCAATACAAGGTTGACATTTTCAGTATCAGCTGGCCTCAA
Source organism: Chitinophagaceae bacterium (assembly GCA_004173255.1). Taxonomy (GTDB): domain Bacteria; phylum Bacteroidota; class Bacteroidia; order Chitinophagales; family Chitinophagaceae; genus JBEVJC01. Next base: position 3,714 of record SDZZ01000279.1, read on the forward strand.
TTCCTCGGGGTTATGGATCAGCAACACATTCAGGTCTTCTTTATTGGCGTCGAATAAAGCACGATGGGCCGGCGATCCAACATGGAGCCGACGCCCGCTTTTTGTTTCCATTGAAAAAAAATCCCTGTCGACGTACGTACAGTTTGGAACATTCACAATGCGCTTTAGAATCCTGTTTCCCCACCAGGTATCATGGTTACCACCAATAAATACGACCGGATACTTTTCCCCGACCCTTTCCATGAAGCGGCTGAAAATGGTAGCTCCAACCGGCGTGTCGGAATAGTCGCCAGTCAGCGCAACCAGGTCCGGTTTTGTTTCATCAATGATCTTCTCCAGCTGTGCAGGAATTGCATTTGACCACCAGATATGGACATCCGAGATCTGCAGGATGGTGAATTTTTCACTGCCTTCGAAAAAACTGATTCGTTCGTTTCGTAACTGGATTGACATACTAATTTATTACGTGCGCTAAATAAACAATGCTGTAAGAGAACAGGCAGGACAGGCTATTGAAACTGGCCCTGAGCCGGAGACTCCTTTTTTCCGGCCCTGCCTCGGTAAAATGAAATGCCACCCACCAGAAAACGAATGAGAACAACAGGTCGACCCAATCGAATCTTCCGTTACAGATGTGCAACAATTGGCACAATTCCATGCCAAAAGCAAGAGTAAGCGGGAAAACGGCCGCCTCTACCCTGTACCATAGAAAATTGATTCGGAAAAAACTGGAAGTAATAGTGATACAAAACACCCATAATCCCTCCGGAAGCGAATAAATAAAATAATCCTGTAATGGTAAAAGGTCACAGATGATGGTTTTCCAGTGGTGATAGGAGTCCCTCGATACCAAAGCGATCACCATCTGGTTGATGACGGTTTTATCAGACCGGTAAAAAACATAAATAACCAAACAAATGATCAGTGACAGGCTGATGAGGGGAACATACTTTTTCATTGCTTTTCCAGGATGAGTTGCTTGTAATATCCAAATGGTCCGGACGTTGCAATGGCGGTTAAGCGAAACCTTTTGAGAGACGGCATGTCGTCCAACCGGAAACTGGTCCTGAAATGAAAAAGTCTTCCGAGCGGCTGGAACAAGCGGTCTACATACGCCAGACCATTTAGCGGTGTGAAGTGATTAAGGATAAAACATTTCCCTCCTGGATGAAGCACACGGTACACTTCCTCCAATACCCTGTCTGGATTTTGAACAACTGCAATTACATGTGACAAAACAACATAATTGAAGGACGCATCGGCAAACAAGAGATCGTGGCCATCCATCTGCACCAGGCGGACTGTAGAACGGGCGTGCTTTGCAGCCGTCCGCAACATGCCTGTGGAAATGTCTATGCCGGTAATTTCGTGACTACCATACCACTTCAAATGTGATCCGGTGCCTACCCCGATTTCGAGTAAATGACCCGGACTCTGCCGATTAACCTGTTCAACGAGTTGCCTGCGCTTTTTCGCAAGAAAAATGTCGATCAGCGGATAAAACAGCCGCATCATGTCGTAGAAACGGGCGGTGGACGATAGTTGCATCGGCTAGTATTTAAAAAGTACTTTGAAACAAAAAGTAAATAAATATACCAGATCCGCCAATATTTTTTTTTGGTGCCAAAAGAAATCCATGGAACGTTTGAAAATTCCTGGCTTTTTTACTACTCAGAACCCCGGGTAGACTCCATAATTCAACTGGGTTAGTCGGTGGAATTTGCTATCTTCCACACACTAACTGAGAACCATGGCCACTTCGCTCAAAAACAAGGAAAAACGCAAAAAGCTGGCGCATATTTTCGCCGGCTTTGTGATCCTCATCCATGCATGGGAAAAATATGAAAGTGGTCACGGACCTTATTTGTTTTTTTTAATCGCAGGCCTTGTTTTCCTGACTGTTGCGTTCATGCATCATGTGATCGAACGTAAAGCGCCGTGGATCGACGGTGTATTTTTCCTGATTGAAGCCTCCCTTTCTTTCCTGATCGCCTATGAATATTTTCACATGGGCAAAAAAGGACTCCCGTTTGTTTATGTGGTACTGGGCATCGCGCAGATTGTAGTGGCATCCGTAATGTCCCGCAAAGGGATAAACCATCACCGGAAAAAAACAGTCACTAATGGAACCAATGCTGAATAAGAACGTCCTCCCTGACAGGCCTCCCATCAATCCTTCTCCGGTGGTAAACCCCCAGTGCCCCAGCCCTTGTTCGGTTGGCCTCCAAGATCCAGTTCAAGTACCCCACCCTTTGAAAACGCCTCATGGGTAAACCAGAATGTTTTTAGTTCCTTTCCATCCAGCTTTGCCGACTGGATATAATCATTGACGGGGGAGTTGTTAGTCGTTTTTATAATGAATTCTTTCCCGCTGTAATAT
>SDZZ01000280.1 GCA_004173255.1 Chitinophagaceae bacterium
AAACCCCTAAAATTCCTTCAAAGTATGTTATTAACAGTTTTTGAAAAATTACAACTGGCAGACGAGAAGAATCTTTTAATTCAGGGTTTGCCCTCGTCTATCGAGAAACAATTCAGCAAACTGTCTTTTGCCAAAAACATGACCCCGCTTCTCCGGAACCGGAAAATTGATTTTGCCCTGGTATTCGCAGTAAACGAAAACCAGTTGAATGGCATCCTGAAAGACGTAATGCCCTCGCTGAAAGGTGAATCTAAGTTTTGGATCGCTTACCCCAAAACAACTTCTAAAATTGTTACGGATCTCAATCGCGAATGCAGCTGGAACAGGCTCACCTGCGAAGGATACGAAAGTATCGACAGGGTGGAGCTGGACCATGTATGGAGCGCAATGCGCTTTGTAAAATGCGAAGGTGTAAGCGAAGGACCGGTACTCCGCAAACGGATGGCCGAAGTGGTAGCTGAGTAATCAACGTTATTGTTTAATCTTCTTACGGGTTTGCTGCATCTGCAGCAAACCTTTTTTTTACTTTAAAAGGACTATGGCAACGCTGAATGTTGAAATCAAGGCCCGATATGCAGATGCGGAAAAAGCCAGGACTTACCTGGAAAAATCCGGGGCACGGTTCGCCGGTACCGATCACCAGGTCGATACCTATTTCAATGTGCCGAATGGCCGGCTTAAACTCCGGGAAGGCCGGATCGAGAATAACCTGATCTTCTACGAGCGGCCCGACCAGGAAGGTCCGAAACAATCCGTATTCCGGCTGGTGAAGGTGCCCGATGCGGCAGGACTTAAAGCAGCTCTTACTGACTCCTGCGGTATTAAAACCATCGTTGACAAACAGCGCGGCATTTATTACATCGGCAACGTCAAATTCCACATCGATACCGTTGTATCACTTGGAAGTTTTGTGGAGATCGAAGCATTTAACAATGACGGGGAAATGGACGCGGATACGTTGCAGCAACAATGCGATCATTACCTGCAGGAACTGGGTATCCGTCCGGCAGACCTTATCGCAGTTTCATACAGTGACCTCTTGCTTGCAGCCAAACACTAAGCTCCTGCAGGCTCAGCTGCTTCACTATTTTGCCGGCCCTAACACTTATTCAGCGAAAACTAACATGCGTTCATTGGTTTTTATCGGGCTTTTACCACTGGTCCCGGGTTATTTTAACACATCTCACCGGCCCTTCCCTTAAATATTATTTATCCGCCGGGCCATATTGCATGAGCCCATATCATTTATCGGGTCAATGCTTGTATAATCTTGAACAAATACCGTTCATACCGTCAATTCTTCTATATATCCCCGTGAATGCGCATTTGGCACGGAAACGCTTTGATTCGAAAAATATATGGTTTACTTTTGCAGCATCAAACAGAGCAACACGTTGTAGTACTCAACAGGCAGACGACAGAATTCACACTTTCTTACTTCTAACGATTCTTAGTGTTCCGTTCTCCCCGAAGCTCAGCCATCTTATTTTAAGATTTAGTAATCATTAAACCCTAAATAAAATTTCATGAACAGTGAAGTAATGCCATCTATTGTCCGGATGGAACCAGAAGTATTGAAAAGCCTCTTAACTGAAGTAAAAGAAACCGTTGCATCCTCTTTTGAGATGCAGCCGATCGAAAAAACATCATTCACCACGGCAAACATGTGGAAGATCAGGAGAAATGTAAAGTCTGCCTCACAAATGCTGAGGAGATTCAACTAATCGGATAAAGCTTTTGCAAACCGGCGCTACCATGCGGCCGGTTTTTTTTTGCCTTTTCCATCAGCCAGGCGCAAGGCCAACGGTGCAGTCTGGCATGACGGCCGGACAGAAAGAACCCGGTAGTAAAGCTTCGCGGCAAAGGCTACGGCCGCAACTGCCGGGGCATAAAAAAACCGTCCGGACCTGGCGGCCGGGACGGTTGTATAATTGAAACCGGTAATTACATAATATCCATCGCTTTCACAAACGAAGTCGTTACAAATGGCAGGATCAGGGTCAGCCATTCCCAATGGGTCACACAGGCAATGATAAGTGCAGCAGTAGAGACGAAAAACAAGATCCAGTATAATCCCTGGTATTTTTTAGTTTGCTCCATTGGTTGATTGTTTTTGCAAAAGTAAGCGGCAGCGCTTAAAAGACAAAATCGATTTACGGCCAGTGCTTTAGATTGACCGCACCCACCACATCACCATCAAATTTTCCTTTCCCCTTTTAAGAAAATGCACGAACCTTGCAGGAAATCTTTATATATTCGTAATGTGTTCTAACGACACGTTGCCAAACATTTTTTCAGGGCCTGAACATTTTTCCAATGAACCTTCAGTTTTATCTGCGTTTCCATACAGAGTTCGGTGAGACCATCTGGATATCCGGCGAAACCCCGGAACTCGGCTCGGGCGATCCGGCCAAAGCAGTTCCCCTCAAGTACCTCAACAATGAATACTGGTTCCTTTCCATTGACGTTGACACTAAGGCGGCATCAGGTAAGGGCATCGCATACAAATATATTTTCCGCAACCGCGATGGCGAGCAGATTGCCGAGCCGGGACGCGACCGAACCGCTGTTGCCGCGGGCAAACAGGTCAGCGAAATCTACCTCATCGATGTATGGAACCATGCGGGTGAATACGAAAACGCTTTGTTCACCACGGCATTCTCGGAAGTACTGCTGAAAGACCATAAGGCAGGCGCGAAACTGAAAATACCGAAAGCTTACACGCATATTTTCAGGGTGAAAGCGCCGCAGCTGAAAAAACATGAACAGGTTTGCCTGGCAGGTGGCGATGCCGCCCTTCAATCGTGGTCCGATACCGATCCGGTACTGATGATGCGCGACGGTGACTGGTGGGTAGCCTACCTTGATCTTTCAGCGGCCGGCCATGCAGTAGCCTACAAGTACGGCGTATGGGATACAAAAGAAGAAGCGCTGCGTCAGTTTGAGCACGGTGAAAACAGGTTGTTCATTGCCGAAGCGGGCCAGGCGCGCACCACCATCCTGCACGATGGTTTTATACACCTGCCCAATACCACGTGGAAAGGGGCAGGGGTGTCGGTTCCTGTGTTCAGTCTCCGGTCGAAAAACAGTTTTGGTATTGGTGAATTCAGTGACCTGAAACTGCTGGTTGACTGGGCAAAAAAACTGGACATGAAACTGGTGCAGATCCTTCCCGTCAACGACACCACGGCAACGGGTACCTGGAATGATTCCTACCCATACGCAGCCATATCCGCCTTTGCCCTGCATCCCATTTATATCAACCTGTCCAAAGTAGCCGGCAAGAAACAGGCAGAAAAAATCAAGGCGCTCCGGAAAAAACAAAAACAGCTGAACGAACTCACTGATGTTGACTATGAGGACACATTGAGATTCAAGATTGCCATGCTGCGCGAATTATACAGTGAAGCCGGCAGGGAAGTACTGGCGGATGACGATTATAAAAAATTCTTTGCTTCGAATGAACACTGGCTGCGGCCTTATGCGGTATTCTGTTACCTGCGTGACAAATACAAAACCGCGCACTTTGATTCCTGGAAAACACACAGCGTTTACAGGGAGGAGGAGGTTAAAAAATTGTTCTCCACCGCTGGTACCGTACAGAAGGAAATACTTTTCCATTGTTTTATCCAGTACCACCTGCACCTGCAACTGAAAGACGCGGCTGACTACGCCAATAAAAAAGGCATCGTGCTGAAAGGTGATATAGCCATCGGTATTTACCGTTACGGATCGGATGCCTGGGTAGAACCGGCCCTGTACAATATGCATGAACAGGCAGGGGCACCACCGGACGACTTCGCTGTGAACGGGCAGAACTGGGGCTTCCCGACGTATAACTGGAAAAAAATGCAGGAAGACGGTTTTGCCTGGTGGAAAAAACGTTTCGAACAGATGAGCGAATACTTCGATGCATTCCGCATCGATCACATCCTTGGCTTCTTCCGCATCTGGAGCATACCATTACATGCGGTGCAGGGAATCATGGGTCAGTTTTCGCCGTGTATACCGGTGCACTACGTGGAGTTCGGCGAAAACGGTATCTGGTTCGACGACCACCGGTTCTGCAAACCATTCATCAATGACCAGGTGCTTTGGGACACATTCGGCGAGTCGATGCACAAGGTGAAAGAACAGTTCCTGGTGCCCAATGAATACAATGGGTACGACCTGCAACCCGCATTCGATACCCAGCGTAAGGTGGAAGAATATTTTGCCAAGATGGAACTGTCCGAAGAAAATGCGCGGATCAATATCGGGCTATACGACCTGATCTCCAATGTGATCATGTTCAAGGTGCCGGGATCCGATGGACAGGAATTCCATTTCAGGATCTCGATGGATCGGACGTCTTCATTCACCAACCTGATCCCTCACCTGCAGGAAAAACTGAAAGCACTTTATGTAAACTATTTTTTCCGCCGGCAGGACCAGTTCTGGAAAAAAGAAGCCATGAAAAAACTGCCCCAGCTGAAAGAGGCCACCAACATGCTGATCTGCGGGGAAGACCTGGGTATGGTGCCGGACACTGTGCCGGAAGTAATGAAACAACTGGGCATACTCAGCCTCGAAATACAGCGGATGCCCAAAGATCCCAGCAAACAGTTTTTCCATCCCGATGATGCACCTTACCTGTCGGTCATTACCCCTGCCACACATGATATGAGCACCATTCGCGGGTGGTGGGAAGAAAACCGGGAAAAAACACAGCAATTCTATAATCACATTCTCGGCCAGTGGGGCGATGCACCGTACTTCTGTGAGCCATGGGTATGCCGTGCTATCGTCATGCAGCACCTGTACTCACCCGCCATGTGGAGCATCTTCCAGCTGCAGGACCTGCTGGGCATGTCCGACAGCCTGCGCAGGCAGAACCCGCAGGAAGAACGGATCAATGATCCGGCCAATCCGCGACATTACTGGCGTTACCGGATGCACCTCACACTGGAAGAACTGTTGCAGCAGGATGAGTTCAACGATGAGGTGAATGGTTATGTAAAAAACTCCGGCCGGTAATGCCCTAACTTTGCACCGATGAAGATTTCCTACGTAGCGCATAATTTACGTTTCCGGCATCCGTTCACCATTTCCAAAGGCACCAAAACGCACCAGCCCACACTGGTGGTCGAACTGGAGTTCATGGGCATACGGGGTTACGGTGAAGCACCGGCCATTACCTACTACGATATCACGGTCGATAAAATGATTGCCGACCTGGAGCGCAAGAAAATGTTTATCGAAAAGTTTGCCTATACCGATCCTGAACGGTACTGGCATTACCTGCACCACCTGCTTCCCATGAACCCGTTCCTGGTATGCGCCATTGACATTGCATCGTGGGACCTGTACGGCAAACTCAAGAATAAAAAGCTTTATGAATTATGGGGTGGCGATCCGGCGAATAATCCGTTGACCGATTTTACCATCGGCATCGATACACCGGAAAAAATGCTTTCCAAAATGCAGGAACAACCCTGGCCGGTTTACAAAATAAAAGTCGGTACGGCCGATGACCTTGCCGTGGTGGAAAACCTTCGCAAACATACCGATGCCATACTGCGCGTGGATGCAAATGCAGGGTGGGACCTGCAGACCGCTATGCAGCTGATCCCTGCCTTAAAAACACTGGGAGTAGAATTTGTAGAGCAACCTCTCGCCAAAGATGACTGGGAGGGGATGAAAAGATTATATAACGAATCGGTACTTCCACTGATGGCCGACGAATCCTGCGTGTCGGAACACGACGTGGAAAAATGCGTTGGTTTTTTCCATGGCATCAATATCAAACTGACCAAGTGCAGTGGTATTACACCTGCCCGCCGGATGATTGAACAGGCACGCCGTTCCGGACTGAAAGTGATGGTAGGCAGTATGAACGAATGCACCATCGGATCGGCCGCCATCGCCCACCTGTTGCCATTCATCGATTATGTGGACATGGACGGGCCATTGCTCCAGGTCGAAGACCTTGCTACTGGCATCAGTTATGACTACGGAAAAATCAGTTATTCCGGCCGCCCCGGGCTCGGGATCGAATACACCGGACTTTTCGAAAGAATTCAAACCTGAACCCCTATCTTTATAC
>SDZZ01000281.1 GCA_004173255.1 Chitinophagaceae bacterium
ATTCTTGGCAGTGTAGTCCTGCGACAGCAACCCAGTCCTGAGTGCTTTACCCATTTCGGTATAGGTCGCCGCAATCTGGGGGGCAAAACCTGCGCCCTTCATGCCTTCGAACGATTGCTCGTCGGTAAATTCCACCCATGGCAGGCCAGGCTGGTTGATTGTTTCAGCAATTATGGCCACTACTTCGCTGACCTTCTTCTCATCACTGATGATGTAGCGGATCGATTTTCCAGTAAAGTGAGCCTGCAATTCTTCTGCGATCACCTCGGCAATATCCGCGGGATGTACCATGATCATGGTGGTGGTGGCCGGGTAATTAGCACCCATGATCTTCATATTTTTAATCATCGGGATGTCATTCAAAAAATTCACGTAAAAGAATCCAGCACGAACGTGTTTCACATTCACCCCTTCCAGCCCGTCGAGTGATTTTTCCACCTCGTGCAGCCCGGAAATAGGACCCGTGCCCGAGGGCTGCTCAGCGCCAATACTACTGAGGTTAACCACTTTTTTTACCCCTGAGTTTTTTATTGCGGTTGCATACGCTTCACCCGTGGTTGCAATAAATGCCGGCATGTCGGCTGCACCGTAGTTGGGCGGAACCATGGTATAAACTGCATCTGCACCCGCAAAGGTTTTGGTGAGGAATGCGGCATCTTCCACCGAACCGATTGCGGCTTTTGCACCGAGCGCTTCTATAGCGGCTTTCCGGTCGGGCGAGCTGCTGACCACTGTTACATCATGTCCGGCCTTCACCAGCTGGTCAGTCAGTGGTTTGGAAATATGTCCTGTCGATCCTGTAATTACAAACTTCATAATTGATAAATTTTGATTATTGAAAGACAAAGGTATCTTTGTACTTACTTTTTTACAAGTACTTACCCCAAAGTATGTATACCCATGACAAAGATTAAAGAGAACTCTACCCGGAACATGAATAAAGTGGCGCAACTCCAATGCCCCGTCACCTATGTAATGGAACGGATCGGTGGACACTGGAAACCGATCATCCTGTACCAGTTAATGACCGGACCCAAACGTTATAGTGAATTGAAAAGGGCCATTCCGGTAATCACCGAAAAGGTGCTGATCCAGCACCTGAAACAGCTTCAGGCCGATGACCTGGTGGTGCGGAAAGCAAAAAATGTGGTGCCGCCGTTTGTTGAATACAGTCTTGGTGCATCGGGGGAAACCATGAAGCCGCTGCTGCACCAGATGGCGGATTGGGCGATCAGTGATAACCGGAAGAAGGCGCGGGCGAAAGCAAAGACGGAGGGTTGAGATCCCTGACGGGATGACAACGCATCACCCTCATTTTGTGCTATCTTCCGGTAAATTCAAAACGTTGGCTAAACCCGCAACCGAACTGACAAGGACATTGAACGCAACCATGCTCTGGGGACTGGGCGTGGGTTATGTGATCTCCGGAATGTATTTTGGCTGGAACCTTGGATTGGAAAAAGGGGGCACACTGGGCCTGGGCATCGCCACCATCTTCATCATCATCATGTATCTCTGCTTCACGTTCAGCTATACCGAACTGGCGTGCAGTATTCCCAAGGCAGGTGGAGTATTTGATTATGCCGAACGGGCATTTGGAAAAAATGTTGGATTCATTGCCGGCATGGCACAGAATATTGAATTCATCTTTGCACCGCCAGCCATCGCGTTCGCCATCGGCGCTTACTTCAACCTCTTTTTCCCGGGCATCCCCATCCTTGCAATCGCCATCTTTGCCTATGTAATTTTTACCGGGCTAAATATTTATGGGGTAAAAGCCGCAGCCACATTCGAACTGCTGGTAACGATCCTGGCAGTGGGCGAACTGTTGTTATTTGCCGGTGTAAGCCTGCCCTCTTTCAAAATGGAAAACCTGACCCGCAATGCACTGCCCAACGGGTACACGGGCATCCTCGCCTCTGTTCCATTTGCCATCTGGTTTTTCCTGGGTATCGAGGGAGTGGCAAATGTGGCGGAGGAGACCATCAACCCGCAACGGACCATCCTGAAAGGTTTCGGGTTTGCCATTCTCACCCTCGTGGTACTGTGTATTCTCACCTTCACCAGCTCGGTGGGTGTGGGCGGATGGGAAGCCATCGTTTACACAAAAGACGGAACGCCTTCCGATTCGCCATTACCACTTGCCCTTGGACAGATCGTTGCAGGCAATAACTTTTTATACCACCTGCTCATCACCGTCGGCCTGCTTGGACTGGTCGCATCTTTCCACGGCATCATCCTCGCTGCAGGCCGCTCCAGCTTTGAGTTTGGCCGCGTTAAAATGGCTCCGGCCCTGCTTGGCCGCATCCATCCACGTTTCCGTACCCCGGCAAACGCACTGCTCGGGAACATGGTCCTCGGTATCATTGCACTGCTGACCGGTAAAACCGGTGACATCATCATCCTCTCGGTTTTTGGAGCACTCACACTCTATATCATCTCCATGCTCGCAATTTTAAGGTTACGGAAAAAAGAACCCGGACTCACCCGCCCTTTCCGTGTGCCCCTGTATCCTGCTACCCCGATCGTGGCGCTCGTAATTGCCGTCCTGGCATTTGCGGCCATGACCCGTTATTATTCTAATTTAGCATTGATATATGGTGGCATCCTTTTGCTGGCATTCATCCTTTTTAAAATCATGCCGACCAACAAGACAGTATGAAGTCAACCAACGAAATCATCCAGGCAGTAAAAGAACATCCGGCAGGGAAAGTAAAAATTGCCTTCGCAGATATTGATGGCATCCTGCGCGGGAAATACATATCCACGAAAAAGTTCCTGTCGGCAGTCGAACATCACACCAGCTTTTGCGATGTGATTTTCGGATGGGATGCCAATGACACGGCGTATGACAACATGAACTTCACCGGCTGGCATACAGGATACCCCGACTCGCCGGCAAGGCTCGACCTGGCAAGCTACCGGACCATCCCCTGGGAAGATGAACTGCCTTTTTTCCTGGGCGAACTGCTCGATAAGAACCAGCAGCCATCGCCGGTTGATCCAAGACAGTTGCTGAAAAAAATAGCAGGCGATGCAGCCAACATGGGCTTCACAGCCTATGCCTCCCAGGAGTTTGAGTGGTATAATTTTATCGAAACGCCACAATCGCTGAAAACAAAAAACTTCCAGAACCTGACCCCGCTCACGCCGGGCATGTTCGGGTATTCACACCTGCGTACTTCCTACAACAGTGACTTTTTTAATGACCTGTTCGCATTGCTCACAAAATTTGGAATCCCGGTCGAAGGGATCCATACCGAAACCGGCCCCGGTACCTATGAGGCAGCCATTGAATATTCCACCCTCGCCGAAGCAGGCGACCGCGCAGTCTTATTCAAAACGGCAGTAAAAGAAATTGCCTACCGGCACGGCATCCTCGCCACCTTCATGGCCAAGATCAATGAAACCCTTCCCGGATGCGGGGGACATATTCACCAGAGCCTGGCTGACAAGAACGGGAAAAATGTTTTTTTCGACGAGAAGGGCGAACACCGCATGAGCGAAATAATGGAGCAATATGTAGCCGGCCAGCTGCACTGCCTGCCATTGATACTGCCGATGTACGCGCCAACCATCAACAGCTATAAACGCCTGGTGGAAGGGGCATGGGCCCCGACCACCCTCACCTGGGGTATCGATAACCGCACTGTGGCACTCCGCATCCTGAGCGGCTCAGCCACCGCCTGTCGCATCGAAAACAGGGTGCCCGGCGCCGATGTAAACCCATATCTCGCCATCGCCGCCTCTGTTGCCTCCGGACTTTACGGCATCCGCCATAAAATGAAACTGTCGCAGCCGGTGAGTATCGGAAACGGGTACCTCGATTTTTCCAACGGAAGGTTGCCATCAACCCTTGAACAGGCCAGCCAGCAGATGAAATCCAGCCCCCTGGCAGCCGAGCTTTTCGGCGATCAGTTTGTGCAGCATTTCACCGCTACGCGCGATTGGGAATGGAAACAGCACCTGAAAGCAGTAACCGACTGGGAAATGCGCCGTTATTTTGAAATCATCTGACCTTTTTTGAATAATTTCAGGTCTCTTTCAGCCTTCGTAAAAGGCGTTCCTGCCTGCCATATACCTAATTTATTTTTTTACTTAAAAGTGAACCACCGTGTCCTTTAACCAGGTATATCAGTATAATTTTCCAACAACCATCCGATTCGGTGCAGGGGTGGTCAATGAACTTGCAGCCTATCTCACCGCCAACAACCTGGAACGACCCCTGGTGGTATCGGATCCCAATGTGGTGCAGCTTGATTTTTTCAAGGCTATTACGTCCGGCCTGGCCGCAAAAGGCATATCAGTCGAAGTGTTCAGCAAGATCCATAAGAACCCGGTGAAATCGGATGTATACCTGGGCACAGATGCGTTCGATGCCACCAACCGCGACAGTATTATCGGTATCGGCGGTGGCGCTGCACTCGACGTGGCAAGGGCCATCGTTCTGCGGGTGCATCACCGGGAAGACCTGTTTAAATACGATGACCTCATTGGCGGTGATGTGTACGTGACCGGTGATGTGCCACATTTCATCACCATTCCCACCACTGCAGGTACCGGTAGCGAAGTGGGACGAAGCGCCATCATTGCAGATGACGATACACACCAGAAAAAAATCCTTTTTTCACCCAAACTTCTTGCAAAGATTGTGTTCGCAGACCCTTTGCTGACCATGGACCTGCCCGCACATATCACCGCAGCTACCGGCATGGATGCGCTCACACATAATATGGAAGCCTACCTGGCAAAAATGGAACATCCCATGTGTGAAGGGATTGCACTCGAAGGCATCTCACTCATCCATCAGTCACTCGAAGATGCCGTGCTGAAACCTGACCAGGAAAATAAAAGCAAAATGCTGATCGCGTCACTGATGGGTGCCGTAGCATTCCAGAAAGGACTGGGAGTGGTCCATTCACTCGCCCATCCGATGTCATCCTTACTGGATACCCATCATGGCCTCGCCAATGCGGTCAATATACCCTACGGTATGACATTCAATATACCGGGGTCGGAACATAAATTCAAACGCATTGCTGATGTGTTGGAGTTAAAAGAAAAAACAGGGGAAGCGGTGGTCAGTTATTTACATGGACTGAATGAACGCATCAGCATACCGCGAAGACTTCGTGAGGTGGGGGTGAATGAATCACACCTCGATACGCTGGCCGACCTCGCCATTGCCGACTTTGCCCATCCGAATAATCCCCGTCCCGTAAGCAGGAATGATTTCCGGCAGCTTTACCAGGAAGCCCTGTAAGCCCCGGGCCGGAACGCACCGGGGTAGAGGATGAACAATGGATACGTGTAACACTTATTTACCTGAAATGAAAATAGGCATCACCTATACCGGCGCTGAAGAAAAACAGCAGAACTACCACAACTGGCTCAACTCCGGTGATACGAACGGTTTTGAACTGGTAACCCTTTTTCCGGAAGGGGACCTGCCTGCCCTGGAAGAATTTGCCGGCCTAATTTTCTCAGGAGGAATTGACATCCATCCATCTTACTACGGTCTGGCCGAAGCCTATCCCAATGCACCCTCATCGTTCAATGCTGTGCGCGATAAGTTTGAAAAATTACTGTTCGAAAAAACCCAGGACCTGCGGTTGCCCGTGCTGGGCATCTGCAGGGGCATGCAGCTGGTGAACGTACTGTCAGGCGGCACATTAAAACAGGACCTCGGTGAAAGGGGAAATGAAATCCATCGTGCAATTCCGGCCGATAAAATCCATGATGCTACGGTGTGCAACGACACGCTGCTGAAGGAGATCCTTGATGCAGCTGCTGTCGGGACGGTGGGGAAAGCCGGCGGCGAAAACATCACCGACCTGACCGCTGTTGACATCCATATCAACAGTGCCCATCACCAGGTGATTGATAAAACGGCAGACTCATTCCGCATCAGTTGTTATTCTCCCGACGGGCAACCCGAAGCACTCGAGAGGAAGAGTAACGAAGGAAAAGGGTTCCTTCTTTGTGTGCAGTGGCATCCCGAGCGCATGTTCCGTTTTAACCTGCAGGACGCACCGGCATCAGCGGGAATCCGTGACCGATTTTTAAAGGAAACAAAAAAAT
>SDZZ01000282.1 GCA_004173255.1 Chitinophagaceae bacterium
GTGAAGTGAAGGACCGCGAAGAATTATGACTGAGTAATCAGCGTCAGCCCAGTATTTTCAGGATTGACTGGCGGTAAAGTTTGCCGATGGGGATTTCGTTTTTGCCAAGGTCAATCAGTTCGGTCGAAAATGAGGTGACTTTGGACAGTGAAATGATAAAGGACCGGTGCACGCGGGCAAATTCTTTTTCCGGGAGCATGGCTTCCACGGAACTGATGGATTGTTTGGTGATGATCGTTTGTCCGGCTAATACCACTTTCACATAATCTTTCATACTCTCTACATATAGAATGTCGCTGAGCATGACCTTGATCATTTTGCGGTCGGCCCGGAAGTAAACAAATGAACCGCCAGCCTTATTTTCATTGGCTAACGTTTCTTTCACCGCAGTACCCGTTACCATGGCCTTATTGACCGCCTTGAAGAACCGGTCGAACGGAATGGGCTTCATCAGGTAATCGACCACATCCAGGTCGAACCCTTCAAGTGCATATTCCTGGTAAGCCGTTGTAAAAATCGTTTTGGGTGGTGACTTCAATGTTTTCAGGAAATCGTTCCCGTTCAACTGTGGCATCCTTATATCCAGGAACAACAGGTCAACGGGTGTCTGCTGCAGGAACGAGAATGCCTGGATGGCATTCGTGCATTCGCCTGCCAGCGTCAGCATCGGCACCTGCCCGATATAACGGCTGATGATTTCCCTTGCCGGCGGTTCATCATCCACCACCAGGCATCTTACTGTTCCGGTTTCATTCATGTGCCTGTATAATTTGGGATTGTTTGACACCTATCGTATGGACTTTCGACAGCTGCATTTTCAGGTTCACAATAAAAACATCTGCTTCTTCCCGCAGGTCCAGTTCATGCCGGCCCGGATAAAGCAACGCGAGCCGCTCGCGGACGTTCCGTATTCCAATTCCGGAGGATTCAGGATCTCCCTTTACATCCGATTTGGCATTGATGAGTTTCATCTGCATCAGGTTTCCGTCGAGACTGATATCGAGGCTGATCCATGGCTGGTCCAGTATGTTGCTTGCACCATGTTTGAACGAATTCTCAACCAGGGGCAGCAGCAGTAAAGGGGTGATGTAGTATTCGTCTGCCTGTACCGGAAGGCGCACCTGCAGGTCAAGCCGCGTGCCATAGCGCACCTTCTCCAGATCGATATAGTCACTGATCATTTTAATTTCCTTTGCCAGAGGTACCACCTCCTGTGAACTTTCATACAACATAAAACGAAGTATGGAAGAAAGTCCGGTGATCATCTGCGATGCAACCGGCGAGGTGGTCTGCGTATGGGAATAAATATTGTTCAGCGTATTGAAGAGGAAATGCGGATGCACCTGGGCTTTCAGCAACTGGAGTTGCGACTCGGCGTTTTGTTTCTGGAGTTGCAGGTTGCGCTGTTCTTTCACATACCAGTATTTCATCAGCTTGATGGTAGCGGCCATGCCGCCAATCGAAAGCGCACCGCGAAACCCGGCCATGATGGACAGGAAAAGCGTAGTTCCTGTATAGTCCGGTGTATAAAGGGTTTTATTATCACAGAAAAACCCGCGGACCCAGGTGATTACTGTTAATGACAATGCTGCGGACATGACGGCTGCCGTCAATGCCGCTATTATCGCCCAGCCTATCGCTTTCCAGTATTTCTGTTTGAGGATAAACCGAGGGATCACAAAATACATCAGCGTATAGGCCAGGAATATGTGAGGTGCGAGGTAGATAAAGGATTCAATAAATGAAAGGCGCAGCATGTTCGGGTAGGTGATCGGGAAACGTGCCGCCACAAAGGAATAAATGAACCCCTGGAACACAAACCACAGGAACCAGAACGAAATATGTCGCCTGATCCGGTAGTTCCTGTCATCGGAAAATATGAAGGGATACTGTTGCATGTGCATACTAAATGTACGATGCTTGCGGGTTATATCCATTTTGCCGTTACGTTTGTCGCCATACGGCTGCATTCGGGGGACGAACGGTTTTGATGGACGACTGGTTTGGACGGACCACCGCTTTACGGCTGACCGGTCACAGCGCCTTCGCCACCAACGCCAGGTTCTCTGTTTTTTCTTTTTTTAATGCATAACCCGCCACGGAAGTTTCCAGTACTTTTTTCAGTTTCATTTTTACGTTACGACGGGATGTTTTCACCGACACACCAGACAAAGTTTCCCGGTATACCAGCTGGTTATCGTTATTGTAGAAATGGATGATGTGTGCACCTCTCTTTCCACCGGTTGTTTCCACTACCCAGTAACCTTTGGCAGATACCCATTTTGGCTGGCGTACACCGGTGCCTGCCTGCGCATTGGTAACAGTAAAGGACAGGCTGAGGGCAAGGGCAATGATCACGATGTTGATTTTTTTTGAGTGGTTCATATCTTTTGTTTTGATAAAACTAACACGGTGTAAACCCTCATTTTTTTAATGTGGATGAATACAGACAAAGAGCGTATACTCAGTGGCATTGCGGCGACAAACCAGCTGGAACCTTTTACAGGCCTGTTCATCGCCGGTATTATCGACGAAAAACATATAAAGTAATCATGATGTCGACCAACAGGTTGTTCTGGTCGACAGTTCCCTGATAGCAACGATCAACCGATCTATAGTTATGCACATTTTTATCATTCGGAACAGCATTTGCATAGGGCAGGCTAAGCCGCATGAGTCATCCTAAATACAGACCTATGATCAACGAAAGAACGGCAGGCGATTCGCCCAGGACTTTTTCATTCATCACGCTCAACACCGTTGATTGTATTGACGTCTTCATACGCCCTGTTTACAAACAGGTCATCGTGCACACGCTTAATCATTTCATTGAACAGAAAAAAATCAGTGTGCATGCGTGGTGCCTGATGACCAATCATCTCCAGCTGATCGTGGATGCACCCGGCGACATGCCCCTGGCAGATGTTGAAAAGGAGTACAAACTTTTCACAACTGAAAAAATACTGGAAGCGATTGATGCCGAACCGGAGGTGAGAAGATCATGGATGTTGTGGCATTTTAAAAACTTCCGCGACCAGCAGGAAGGCCCTGAAAAGTTGCAGATCTGGCAGGCACTCAGTGATTGTTCTTCCATTCCCGCCATCAATGCCGATCTCATGCTTGAACATTTTGAGCATATCCATCAGAACCCGGTACGGGAACGTATTGTTGATTCGCCGGTTGAATACCGCTACAGTTCGGCCCGTGATTATACCGGCATGCGGGGGCTGGTAAACGTGTCGAAACTTCCTTACATCGAACAGCGGCTCGCTGTTTCTGAGCACACCAACGGCGGTTTCCTGGTGAAATACGTAAGGGGTAGTTAACGTGGGTTATATTTGCGCAACATCCACCAAAAGTGAACCCATTTCATGCCGCGCCGCCGCAAATCACCGATTTCCAGATGGCTTCCTGTAATATGTATCCTGCTCGTGCTGGCGGTGGGCGGATGGTTTGTTATGAAATGGCTGCAATACCGGAAGGCCAGGTTTACCCGCTATCCGGAGTTTGGTATCAACATACCAAATGAATATGAAATCCATGGAATCGATGTGTCGAGATACCAGAACATTATTGCATGGGAAGAAGTAGCAAAAATGCGTTCAAGCCATATCCGGCTCGGGTTTGCATTTATAAAGGCAACGGAGGGAATCGGCAACATGGATCCGCAATTCCAGCGCAACTGGAAGAAGTCAAGACAGGAAGATATTATCCGCGGTGCCTATCATTTTTTTATTGCCTCGAAAGACGGAAAAATGCAGGCACAGAATTTTATCAGGCGGGTTGAACTGGAGACAGGGGATTTTCCACCGGTACTGGATGTGGAACAACGGAACGGTGTATCAAAAGCAACCCTGCAGAAAGAAGTAAAGGAATGGCTTGAAACAGCCGAGGCGTATTATCACGTAAAGCCGATCATTTATACCAACGTGGATTTTTATAACCAGAACCTCGGGGAGGATTTCGATGACTACCCGCTCTGGGTAGCCCACTATTACCAGCAGGAAAAACCGCGCATCGCCCGTCGCTGGTCTTTCTGGCAGCATAGCGACCGGGGCAATGTGAATGGGATTACTTCAAAAGTTGACTTTAATGTTTTCCGTGGCGACTCTTCCGATTTCCGGGAGCTATTGATGCCATGACCACACGCCCATGCAGGGGTTCATTGATTATATATGGAATAATAGGGGTTACAGCATTCCAGGGTGTCTGTAACAGCAGGCGACTGATCAATCCGCCCAGGTTCAAAATCTACCCGGCAGCACGGATAACCGCCAGGCAAATAATCCTTATTTTGATTCCCTATTCACCGATATGCACCTGAAACTAACCTGCCGTTACATGATGATCACCGGTACGCTGCTGATCTGGACTATCAAGTTTATCCTTCGGCCTTACCTGATGCCTTCCGGCGTTACCGGGTTCCTGATGGGTGTTGCACCCAATTTTTTTGGCTCGCTGCTGATCTCGTTCGGGGCGTATTGTTTCTTTAACGGGAGGACGCACCTGCTGGCCAGGGTCTTCCGGCTGCAAAGCACGCAGGACCTGCGTTTCGTGTGCCTGATGGGGTTTGGCCTGGTGGTGATCAATGAATACCTGCAATTATTCCCGGCGTTCGGCCGCACGTTTGATGTGTGGGACCTGGTATTCTCTGCGTCCGGAACGATACTTTCGTTTTTTGCATTCCGGCGGGCAGTATCGGGAGCGGAGAACTCAACTGCTATGGTCGGCGATGATCACCCAGGTGCCGTTTATTTTCCGGAGCAGCAGGGTGAAGTGGCCACTCAGGTCGCCGATACTGCGGGTTAGGTTCCATTTACCTACCACCTGCATATATTCGGTGGACAGCATCCGGAAACTGATCAGGTCAAACCTCAGTTTGCCCATGGCCGTTGTATCCGGGTAACCTTTTCTGTAGTTGTCGAGAGTGTTCTTCCAGCCATAGGTGACGCCGGATTTACCAATAAACATCAGCGAGTCGTTGTTCCAGTAACCGACCATAAAACTGTCAATGGCACCCCGGTTCCACGCGGCAGTCTGGGCGGCAAGCAGGTCGCGCACCTGTTGCTCATCCGTTTTCTGCGCATTGGCGGTAAGCTGGCAGGCCACCAGCAGCAATAAAAATGGAAACGTCTTCATCCTGTAAATATAAGCACCGTCGTCAGGGGAACAACGAAGCGGCGCAGTTGCGGAAAATCATACCCATTTATCGGCCCGCATCCCTCCTAAAGGAATAACTTTCAGGTAAATTTACTATTCTTCCATTTATTATATGAGGAATTGGCCTTCCCGGGGCGGCCGGGTGGGAGGTCGATATTCACGGCAAAAGATTTGCATTATCCCCCAAACGGCGATCCGGGCAACCCGGACTGGCTCACTGATTAGACCCCTGATGCTTACTATGCGAATGTTTTCCGTCCTGTTTATTTTATTGATCCTGGTTATTGGTTGCCGTTCCAAAAGCCCAATGGTCCGCAATCCGCCTGGATATGACCTGGCCAACCCTGTTATGGTCAAGCTTCCCCTGGAACTGGATGAAATTTCCGGTCTTACCTTTTATGCGAAAGATACCAGCCTGTTTGCAATTACGGACGAACACGGATTACTTTACAAGATAAAACCCGGGGCGCAGACCAAAATAGCCAAATGGAAGTTTAACGAAGACGGTGACTATGAAGAGGTGGTACTGGTAGACAGCACCTTTTATATAATGGAAAGCCATGGAAATATTTCGTCGGTCCGTTTTGTGGAATCGGGTTCCGCCATACGGAAGGATTATTTGTTTCCCTATCCCGGCAAAAATGAATTTGAATCGCTGTATTACGATTCCGTCGGAAAAAAACTGGTGCTGGTATGTAAGGACTGTGACGCGGATAAGAAAAAGCGACTGAGTACTTACTCGTTTGATCCCGCTACCAACGAGTATTCCGACCAGTCGTTCAGCATCAATATCGACGAGCTGGCAAAAAAAATGAACACTGATATTTTCCGGTTTAAACCATCGGCTGCCAACCAGCATCCGCTGACCGGGGATATTTATATTATTTCAGCCATTAACCAGATCCTGCTGGTCACCGA
>SDZZ01000809.1 GCA_004173255.1 Chitinophagaceae bacterium
CCATTATTAACATTAAAGGCATAAACATTTTTATCCCATCAGCTAACGGCTGAAAGATGCCGAAAGGACCGGCACGGTCAGGCCCCAGCCTGTCCTGTAAAAAAGCAGGATCACTCCAGCGTACCAGAGCAGAGTAAGCACGATCGCAGCAATGAGAAACTGCTGCCAAGTAAATTGTTGTAACATATCATTATCTTTTTCCCTGCCGTTGCATTACGTCAGGATGTCGGCAACAAATTTTCGGAGAAAGCGACCCCTAGGCTGGGTCAGTCTGGTATACCCCAACATACAAATACCGCAACACACTGAAAATCAACCATAAAAAATAAAAAGTAAAAAGTCAAAAGTTAAAAATCAAAACAAAAAGAACAGCGAATAGACCGGCAAACTTCCACCCCAAACCATCAGTTCCTCTTCGCTCCTCGATCCGGAACGTACTCGTCCTCCTTGTCCAGCTTACGGACAACTTCCTCGATCATCTCGTCCAGGAACCTGGTTCTGCTCATAGAAGTCCTTCGCCTGATCTCGCTCAGCCTTTTGGATGGAATACCGATATTGATGCTGAACTTTTCTTCCATCCACCTGAAGATCGAACCTACCGTAGCCGTACCGTTGTTCAGCTGACCGGTACGGTGGATACCAAAGGCCAGCTCGGCCAGGTTGATGCTGTCCCCCGTCCATCGCAGCTCCTCGGACTGCAACCCCGAATGGTAGGACAGCAAAGGATTTTTCCTCAGGTAGCTGATCCGCTCCACCAGCCAGTCCCGAAGCAGCTCAAAGGCCTTGATCTTGGAAAAAAGGTAATCGCTGGCAGTGGAAAACAAGGGATCGGGTTCTGGCAATTGTGGCATCACCAAACTTGCGCTCTCCACCCCCCTTACAAAATACAGATTGTCAAGTTCGGTAGCGCCCAGTTTATAGTACTGGTACTGGAAACTGTACTGGCGGAAAAACCTCGAAATATAGCCCAGCTCTTCCTCGAACCAGGCCAGCTGCGCTTCGGCTCCCGAAACAGGCATGCCCGTTTCAATTGTATAGAGCTCGGAAAAATAGACCTGCCACTTGTAGAAATCGGGCTTGATGGATTTAAAGAATTTGATCTCCTGCTCAACCGATGAAAATGGTTTATCTACCACCAGACCACGCAGTTTTTTCAGCGAAGCCCTTACAGGCTTCAATGCCGTGGTCAGTTTGGAGAGCGGATCGGAAACCTGCATGGCAATCTCGTCCAGCTCGGTCTCCAGTTGCTGCAG
>SDZZ01000810.1 GCA_004173255.1 Chitinophagaceae bacterium
ATATGGTTATCGATGATCATTGCGACTTCCGGTGACAAGTTCGCCCTGCGGTTTTCAAGGCTGTGCTGCCCGGAGTTGAACTTTTCGATATAGGTTCCCGAGCGGGCGCTGAACTTCAGGAAGCCCTGCTCAAAATAGCATTCCCTGATCTCATCCGAAGAATCGATCGAACGCAGCTCCAGGGGAGAAAGCTCATGGGTTGTTTTGTTGATGCTGAACCACTGGTTGCCATATGCACTGTCAATTCCGCCAAGGGGAATAAACTTCAGTTCTATGATCGACAGCAGCTCGCTGTCCAGGAATAAAATACATTCGTAGGATGGCATAACGTTTTGTTTTGGTTTTGCTAATTTAACAAGGGCAAATGAATTTTGTTCCCAAAATTATCAACATCAGGCCGTGAATCCGCTTTTGAGGCGAAGAATCACTGTAGCCTTCGAGGAAAAAGAATCCAGGTGGATAATAATTGATTGTATTCCAATAATTTATGTTAGGTTTGTGCCTTATTAAACAACAATACAATGCCACAAGGAACAGTAAAATTTTTCAACGAAACAAAAGGTTTTGGATTTATTACCCCATCGAACGGTGAGGCCGAAATCTTCGTGCACGTGACCGGTCTGATCGACCAGGTCCGCGAAAACGACCAGGTTGACTATGATGTCGAAAACGGCAAAAAAGGCCTGAACGCAATTAATGTTAAGATAGCCTAATCGTTTTTCCTTCATAATTGAGATGTCCCGATGCAAGTCGGGATTTTTTTTTGGCTTTTTTTCGGGTTCGGGTCGGTAACTATTGCCGGCTTTAAAACAAATAACGGTTGCAGGGGTTTAACCTCCATGAAGGTTGCTAGCTACAATATAAATGGGATCAACGGCAGGCTGGGCCTGCTGCTGCGCTGGCTGAAGGAAGCTGATCCCGACCTGGTTTGCCTGCAGGAGCTTAAGTGCCAGGACAGGGACTTCCCCCAGGCTGCACTGCTGAAGGCAGGCTACCATTCGATATTCCAGGGCCAGAAAAGCTGGAACGGGGTGGCGATATTATCAAAGGAGGAAATCAGGGAGACCCGGCGCGGCCTGGATGGCGACAGCACTGATGAGCATTCCAGGTACATCGAAGGTTTTGCCTATGGAATGGTGGTGGGCTGCCTGTACCTGCCCAACGGCAATCCGGCCCCCGGACCAAAGTTCGACTATAAGCTCGAGTGGTTCAAGCGCCTGACCCGTCATGCCAAAAAACTGCTGTCCTTTGAG
>SDZZ01000283.1 GCA_004173255.1 Chitinophagaceae bacterium
GTATGGAGGGTGAGGGTTGCCGTCTCATTGTAACAGGCGCGGTTGAGGTATGCTCCGTAATAATCAACCTGCTCGTTGATCTCAAAGGCAGTCCTGCTGCCGGTTCCGTTCTTCAGCAAAAAATTGGCTGTTGCCGCCACCAGGTTTTTTTCTTCAAAAGAATTACCCGCAGCAAACACCCATTCGAGTGACATCACTTCTTCTGCTCCTGCATTTATGGTATACACCTCCACCCCGTTCTTCAGTACAAATTTTGTATATGGTTTCAGGTGCAGGTCAAAGTTGACAGCATCGACAATAGCCGGCGCTTTTTTTCTCTGTAAGGTCTTGCTCATTATAGGGATGTCTTTTCGCTACGTTGTTAATTCAGCACCGCCGTGGTAACCGCAGCCGGTGTTTTTGTTTTAGACAGGTAATACATGGTATTACTGTTTGCTTCGGTAAAAATGAGGTTGCTTTCCGTCCGGATATCTTCGGCCGATACGGCTTCATATTTTTCCAGCTCGGTATTCATCCATTCCGCATCACCCAGCAGTTCAAAATAGGCAAGGCTTTCGGCGCGGCTGGTTACGGTCATATCCTCGAAAGCCATCATGCTTTCCGTTTTATTGATCACCTTATGCATTTCCCCGGGAGTAATCAGTTCGGTCCTGATTTTCTGCAATTCTTTTTCCACTTCCATTTCAGCTTCCCGTATGTCAGTACCTGCGGTCAGTTTGCCTTCAATGCAAACCAGGCCAGCATCGGTACTGCCATAGTGGTAACACTGGATGTTGACAAACATTTTCTTCTCTTTTACCAGTGCCTGGTACAATCTGGACGATTGTCCACCACCAAGGATATCAGACAGGAGGTCTACCGCGTAGTAGCGTTTGTCCAGACGGGCAGGCATATGCCAGCATTTATAAAACGCATCCACCGGAACATCTGCTTCCACTTCCAGACGGCGGGCCACCGTTTGCACCGGTTCCTGGGGCAGGTTGCGCACGGGCTTCTCCCCGGCAGGAATATCGCCAAACCATTTTTCTGCAAGAGCTTTCACATGATCGACTGTAACATTGCCTGCAACTACCAGGATAGCATTGGAGGGGCGGTAAAATCGAAAAAAGAAATCTTTTACATCCTGCAGTTTCGCATTTTCAATATGCGAGAGGTCCTGGCCGATGGTCATCCACCGGTAGGGATGGGTTTTATATGCCAGTTCCCTCATCCTGTGCCATACGTCACCATATGGTTTCGCTATATAATGTTCCTTGAATTCTTCGCAAACAACCTTGCGCTGCACGTCGAGGCTTTTTTCGCCAAAAGCCAGCGAAAGCATACGATCGCTCTCCAGCCAGAAAGCGGTCTCGAGGTTCTCCGCAGGCAACTGGATGTAATAGTTGGTAATATCGTTGGTGGTGTATGCATTGTTTTCACCACCGGCCATCTGCAGTGGTTCGTCGTAACTGGGGATGTTTACCGATCCGCCGAACATCAGGTGTTCGAACAGGTGGGCAAAGCCGGTACGGGCAGGATCTTCATCACGTGCACCAACATCATACAGCACATTCATGACCGCCATCGGCGTGGAGGTATCCTGGTGTACAATCACTTTCAATCCATTTGCCAGGGTAAATCGTTCAAAATGTATCATAGTGTATAAACAGCTTTTGGGAGCAGATAGTTCGGGTACCGGCACGGAAGGGCCACCGGGGGACCGTAAAATTAATTGAAAACCAGCGACCCGCGGTTTACAAAATGCTTTTGATTTTGAAGTCGAACTGGATCAGTTCGTCATTCCGGCGGGCAATGATCCGGATTTTGCTGTTCGCCGCCTGGAGCGCGGTTTTGTAGTGCTGGAAATTCTGGCTGAAATCGTTGTTAATGGCGACAATGACATCGCCCTCCTTAATGCCGATTTTGTCTGCCGGAGACCGGGCCGAAACGTCACCCACCACAATTTTCCCCTCTACCAGGTAAATTTCCAGGCCGGAATAGGAATAATCAAACGGGTCACGGAAATGGGAGTTGGGGATCAGGTGGATATCGCGTTTGGGATAGTTGAAGATCACGTTGAACCGACGGAATATGTCGTTGCCAATCAGCCCGCCCAGCGCGGGATACGAGGTTACGTTATACGTGTCATCAAAGATATACGTGGGAATATTCCGGAACCGGTAAGGCCCGATCTTCAGTTCCTTTACCACTGTTACATCCATGCGGATACTTCCACCCACACCTTCCCCTTCCTTGGGAAGCAGTTTCCGTTTTTTCTGCAAAAGGGCACTGTCTTCCGTAAAATCCTTTGACAGCATCAGGCATACACCCGCACCGATATCGTGGAGGAACCGTGCATTGATGGTATGTTCATCCTTTACCCTTGCAAACTGCGTGGGCAGCGTGCTCAGTTGTGGTTTGAACAGGTAGCCGCCATTCGGATAACGGAATGTACCCGGGCTGCAGATCTGGATAATGGTATCATCGTAATTGATCCGGATGATGTACCGGCTGAGCAACGAATAACCGATGATGCCGTCCACCTGTTCCCCATACACGCTGGTAAGCATGGAGTAATCGTTCACGTGGTAATTGAGGCTGTCGACTACCAGTCCGGGCAGGCGCAGCTTACGGTTGTACAGGAAACCGACTTTCCGGATGCCAGCAATCCCGCGAATGGTGCGGTCCGACGCCACGGGCCGCTGTTTCAGCCGCGCAGCGGTGGTTGAGTCCAGCGAAATCCCACTGCTTCCACTGTCGAGCACAAACTGCAGCGTGTCGGGTGAATTGTCGAAAAGCGCGCTGAGGATGATCACCCCGCCGGTTACCTGCCTGAACTGGAAACTGGTGAGCGGCTTTGAGGCGGGTTCAATGAATTCTTCCTGGGCAGCTGCGGGAAGCGAAACCATCAGCAGGACGGGAAGGAGAAGGTTGTAAGTTATTTTCATATGCAGCAGTTGGAAGAAGGTCTATCGATGGGACAGCAAACGCCGGTCAATTGATGCGTTGGCCGGTCACAAAATAAATTTATCACATATGGGCCGTCCGGCAAAACCGTTCACCCCTTTTCCTGTTATAGATTGTACTTTTGCCGCCACATTACAGATGAAGTGCGCCCCGGCCGGTTGAGCGGCAGGCGGCATCCTTAAAAACAATGACATGGACGTAACCGAACTGCTGAAGAAAGCGGCGAATTTTGAAAGCCTCACCGTCGAAGAAGGCGTGCACCTGTATCATCACGCCCCACTGACTGACCTGATGTATGTAGCCGACGAACTTCGCAAGATCCAGGTGCCGCATGGCCGGGTGACCTGGCAAATAGACCGCAATGTGAATACCACCAATGTCTGTGTGGCCAACTGCAAATTCTGCAACTTCTTCCGTATTCCCGGACACCCCGAAGCTTATATCACCGATATGCCGGTGTACCGGAAAAAAATAACGGAAACACTGAAATACGGGGGCGACCAGCTGCTGCTGCAGGGCGGTCACCATCCCGGTCTCGGTCTTGAATTTTATACCAGCACCTTCCGGCAGATCAAGGAAGAGTTCCCGGCAATTAAACTGCATGCACTCGGACCACCCGAAGTAGCGCACATCACCAAACTGGAAAAAAGCACCCATCGTGAAGTACTGACGGCCCTGAAGGAATCGGGCATGGATTCGCTGCCAGGAGCTGGCGCCGAAATCCTGATTGATCGCGTACGCCGGCTTATCTCAAAGGGCAAATGCGGCGCACAGGAATGGCTGGATATCATGCACGAGGCACATAAGCTGAACATCACCACTTCGGCAACCATGATGTTCGGTCACGTGGAAACGATCGAAGAACGCTTTGAACACCTGGTAAAAATCCGGGAGGTGCAAAGCCGCAAACCCGCTGATGCCAAGGGCTTCCTGGCTTTCATTCCGTGGACATTCCAGGATGTGGACACACTGCTGACCCGTATCAGGGGAGTACATAACCTGACCACCGCCGATGAATATATCCGGATGATCGCACTCAGCCGCATTATGCTGCCCAACGTGAAGAACATCCAGGCAAGCTGGCTTACCGTGGGCAAACACACCGCACAGGTATGCCTTCAAAGCGGGGCCAATGATTTCGGGTCCATCATGATTGAGGAAAACGTCGTGAGTGCCGCCGGTGCACCCCACCGGTTTACCTATAAAACGATCCAGGACGCGATCCGCGAAGCGGGGTTTGAACCACAGCTTCGCAACCAGCAATACGAATGGAGGGAAATC
The DNA here is from genome assembly GCA_004173255.1 of Chitinophagaceae bacterium. Lineage (GTDB taxonomy): Bacteria > Bacteroidota > Bacteroidia > Chitinophagales > Chitinophagaceae > JBEVJC01. The sequence continues at coordinate 4,228 of SDZZ01000283.1, forward strand.
CCTGCCATGATTGAAGAACAGGTAGTGGATTATTAATCCGGAAAAGCAATTGCATGAAACCGTCCAGAACATTCAGTTTCTTTCGCAGGGTAGCCATGGCAGAAGGTATTTCGTTCCTGCTCCTGCTTTTTATCGCCATGCCGCTTAAGTATATGCTCGACCAGCCAATGGCTGTAAAAGTGGTGGGCTATATCCATGGTTTCCTCTTTGTGCTTTTTATGGCGCTGGCATTTGCCGTCAAATCGGAATACAACCGCAGCTGGGCCTGGGGCATAAAAGCCTTTCTTGCATCGATCATTCCGTTTGGCACCTTTTACATGGAAAAGCAATGGAAAGCAGAGGAACGGGAATTTGTCAAATCCTGAAAAAAAGTCCATATTGGACCAATGAAGTTCAAAGTCTCGCTTGACCGCCCGGCAAAACTCATAACGGTCAGCATCGTGGCATTTTTTGCCGTGCTGAGCTGGCTGGGAATGCTTCACTATTTCACCCTTGCCCGTCCGGCCATGATCCCCCTGCTGCTGCTCTGGGTCATCGTACTTTCCTGCTTCCTGCTGAGTCCGCGGTACTACGTTGTATATGATGACCGTGTTATCATCAAACGTCTGTGGCGATCGGTTACCATCAAACGGAGCGAGATCCGTCTCTGCCGCACCATAGCACCCAATGAAATCGGCGCACTGACCAGGTATTTCGGGGTAGGTGGATTATTCGGGTACTTCGGCAAATTTTTGAGTTCCAACCTTGGTTCACTCAACATGTACGCGACCAGGCAACAGAATTTTGTACTGCTCCATGTAAACAGTAACCGGAAAATTATGCTCAGCCCGGATGAACCTGCCGCTTTTACACGGAAGGTCTGCAATTGAACAGCGGTGCCTGTCACCCGTCGCGTAAATCACTTCTATAACGGTGACGAGCGCCAGACCTCTGATGCAGTTAATTCCGGATCATGATAGTTGGTCCGCCGGACCCGGCAGCTCCGGTTTTACTGAGACTATATGTAAAACTGAGCAGTGCGTAGCGTTTCAGCGTATTGACCCTGCGGTCTTCGATATAACTCTGGTTACTGCTACGGCTTACACCCGCGTTCCGGTTGAGCACATCATTTACCCGCAACTTAACCTCACCCCGGTTGAATTTCAAAAATTGCTTGCTGAACGATGCATTCCATAACGGCACCCTGGCATTAAAGCCGTTGGCCAGCTGGTTGTTGATGGTATAAGTAAATTCTGTACTGAAATAGAATTTCCCGGGCAACTGCCAGTTAAATTCCGTTTCAAAAACCTGCGACAGATAACTGGTATTGAAGGCAGGCTGCAGTGAATAACCGGTCCTGTTATAGTTAAATGATCCGCCCAACTGGAAATCGATTTTATCGGTGGGCGAGGAGTTCAGCACCAGCCGGGGGCCAAAGGTGAAAGCACTGATGGTGTTTGGTAGTCCGTTCACAAACTGACGGCCACTGTTAAGGCTTGAGCGGGCACCCAGCTGGATACTTCCCTTGACAAACCGGGCCGGCAACCCGAGGTTCACATCGCCCGTCAGCCCGTAAACACCATCGGTATTAACCGGCCTCGTTTTTTTAATGCCGGATAAAAAAATGGAATCATCATTCACAATCTTGTTGTCGGTGCGGTTCAGTGACAGGAACACAAAGAGGTTTTTATTCCGGAAAGGATTGATACCAGTGTAGTTCAATGTCAGGTTGTGGGTAAACTCCTGTTTCAGCGCGGGGTTGCCTTCATAAATATTCAGCGCGTTGCTGATATCAGGAACGGGCTGCAACTGGCTGACCGATGGCTGCTGGGTGTA
>SDZZ01000284.1 GCA_004173255.1 Chitinophagaceae bacterium
TACTGCGGCAGCGCGAGGTTGTCGGCCCGTTTGCCGCGAACCGCATTCATACCGCGAAACAAAAAGCCGATGGTATTGGATTTGTCCAGGTCAACATCCGCGCCCAGTTTGTATGAATGCGTATTGCGTTTTAGTACCGCGTATTCGTTTTCCTGCAGCAACAGCAGCGGGCTGAGTGCACGCGTGGTTCCCGTTTTGGTAAATTGTTGCGAACGCGACCAGTCGTACCCACCATAGATATTCAGGTTTTTTGTCCGGTGATTCAGCGACAGCCCGCCTGCATAGCGGCCATATTTCCCGGCACCCACACTGGAGGTCAGCACTCCGTTTGTACCATAGTTTTTATTTTTTGCCAGCCGGATATTGACCACTACCGCACCCTGTGCATCGTACGCAGAAGATGGGTTGCTAAGGATCTCAATTTTCTCGATGCCCGATGCCTGGGTTGACTGCAACATCACTTTCAGCTCTTCGCCGGTGAGATTGGATGGGCGGTTGTTCACCAGCACCTGGACCGACTTGCCGCGGAACTGGAACACATCCTGCTGTTCGGTAACACCGGGTGTCCTGACCAGGATGTCGTACGCATTACCGCCCGCGGCCACAGGACTTGCAGCTACATTGATGGTGAGTTTGCCGGCTGACTGTTGTATAAATGGCTGGCTCGACTGCACTACTACACCCGTTAAGGCAATCACGGAATCTTTTTTTGCAGTGCTGGTATCGGAAGGCAGTTGCTGCGCCCGGAGTGTATTTACAAAACAAAGCACCAGGATAGATGCAGTCAGGCGGTTGGTTATGGAAATCTTATTCATTGCTGGTTGATTTTCCACAAACCTATATGCGGTTAAACGCCTCCTGAAAATTGATGCACGAACGGGCTTATTGTAAGGACGAAACCATTCGGCCGCCTCCGGGCATTGTAAACCGGAATGCTCAATCAATCTGACCGGCGGGAATTGCAAGCCAGAATGCCCAATCAATCAATCAGCCGGTCGGCCATCCCGAATGCCAGGGTCATGCCCGCGCCACCAAAACCATTGACGACCGTCACCCCCGGGGCCGGCCGCATCAGCAGCCACGATTCCCCGTTAGTCAGTTTTGGGTAAATGCCGTGCCATGACTCCATCACAGTGGCATTGTGGAAGCCAGCGAAGGTGCCGAGGTAATTCAGGATTAATTTGTTGATGCCTGCTTTATCGAACGGATCGGGATGGGGACCGTATTCATGCGAATCGCCAATGGTAAACTGGCCGGATTGATTTTGTGATACCATTACATGAATGCCATATTTTTTATACTCCGGATACTCGAGATCGTACCGGTTTTTCAATTTTCCGAGCGACGGTGCTGCTTCAAAACTTTTGTAATGGCCGAGCGACAGGCCCCCGCACAACGCCGGACCCATGCGGGCTTCCTGGGCCGACAACTGCATCATCTGCAATTTGCACCGCGTTATCGGGGCGGCAGCATAATGCTCAGGGTACAATGTTTCAAAATCGACCCCGCTGCACACGAATACCTCCTGCGTTGCATAAGTCCCCTTCGATGTGGTCACGTCGGGCAGGCTGATGGCTGTGACCGGCTCATTCCAGTGGAATTCGACCGCATACTTTGAGGTGAGGTATCCAGGAATCTTTGCAATGGCGTCCCTTGGATCAACAATCATTTCTGTATCGCTGTAAAGTCCGCCCAGCAAGCCTTCACTCACTGCATTCACCGAAATTTTATTAACCTCGCCATTGGTCAGCAACCGCAGCGGCCGTTCGGGGTAAGCTCCTTTCAGTTCCTGTAATACCTGCCACTCATCCTCGTGGTAAGCAAGGTGTAGTGAACCGCAGGTCTCGAACCAGATGCCTGCATCCCGGCACAGGGATTCCCAGATCCGGCGGCTGCGCATGGCCGTTTCATAGGCCACACCGTCCGGCTGGCCCACCGGCCAGATCATACCGAAGTTTCGTACCGAGGCGCCGCTGGCAATACCATTACGTTCAAAAACTTTCACGCTGTATCCCTGCACTGCCAGCGCGCGGGCCGTTGCCAGTCCCGCGATCCCCGCACCAACAACTATTGCATTCCGGGCCATAATGATTTTTTTCTGCGTTTTAAAAAGCCGCGTGTATAATATTTTTTCCGGAAATAAACAGCCGAGATAGTCACCAGTACCAGGCCGCTGATGGAAAACAGGTACATCATGCGCACAAAAAACGCTGTCCATGAAATATCCAGCTTCATCAGGTTTTTTACCACGATAATCACATCGCTCCCCAGGTACCCAAAAGAATCAGCCACATAGATGATGAACCCGGCATTGCCGGCATATTTGAAACTGGAGATCAGCCGCTCGAACAGCATACAGTTGAATGGAACGTATCCCATGTACAGTCCGATACCCGAAAGGGTAATCCACCAGAATGCAGTCAGTGCACCGATGTTGAACAAAAAGGTAGTGAGGATAACCACTGCAAACCCGGCAAAGATCAGCAGGTGATTGATCATAAGGGCGCGGATATTTGACCGGACCACAATCAGCAGGCTCATCATCACCAATACCACCAGTGATGCGGGAATTTCACTCCGTGTAAAAACCGATGCATCGTTCCCGTACCCGAGTTCATTCCACATGTCTGCGGCAAAATTGCTGCGATAGTCACGCACAATGGTAAGCATGATGTAGGCAAGGATCAGTACGGTGAGTCCGGGCATAAACTGGCGGATAAACTCCCTTCGTTCCGGGCGGTCCATCGCGCGCCGTTCGGTTCGCAGTTCCACATCCCGTTGATCGGGCAAGGGGGTCTTGCCGAGTAACCAGGTGCAGACCAGCAAGGGTGCCATAAAAAGCAATCCCGTTACAAAAGGCATCCACCACTGGCTGAAGCCCCATTCGGTCATGACCATGCGTCCTGCACTCTGGGTAAAACCCGATGCAAAAATGAAACTGCTTGCCAGCACGGCCCCGAGGAACTCGGTACTCTTGCGCCCTTCGAGATAACGGAACACAAGCCCATAGACCACACCCAGCGGAAATCCATTTATCAGCAGGAAAATGATATTATAAGGTGGCGGCACCATAGCAAACAGCAACAACGCTACCCAGGCAACCACAATAAACAGGATGATCACCCTCCCGTTGCGCTGGTTCTTTAACCCACCGATAAAACTGATCCCATAAAATTTACTCACCGTGTAACCGATGGTCTGCGCAATCACCAGCCAGGATTTATAACTGACGCCGAGATAAACAAGCCCATCAAACGTGGCACTGGTAAAGGGTTTGCGGAACGCATACATACAGGTGTACACACAGAATGCCGCCACGGCAGCGAGCAGTACACTCACCCACTCCTTCGGCTTTTTACTGTCCATTGCGGGTAATAATTCGTGGAACCTCCTGCAGGTGGTCGATTATATGGGTCGGATGGGATTTCTCCAGTTCCTCCTCTGTATACGCACCGGAAGTAACGCCAATCAGGTAACGGCATCCGGCATTACGGCCTTCCTCGATATCCACTGCCGTATCGCCCACTTTGGCCACATTCAGCGGATCAGTCACACCGTTGAGTTTCATCAGCTGTTCGATCATATAGGTATGTGGCCGGCCAAGTTCCACCTCATCACTGCCGATAAAATGATTGACCAGCCCTTTCTCCATCCATCCAAAACGGTTCACAATAACCGATGCTATCTCGCGGGAGAAACCGGTGTTCAGCGACACCCGGATCTCCTGTTCCTGCAGCCAGGTAAACAGGTCCTCGGCCCCGGGCATCGGGCGCACCTGCGGATCCTCCTGATAAAAACGGATCATCACCCGTTTGAAATCCTGGTGGATGCGCTCCACTTCGGTATCATCCGTTCCGCGGTTCAGCAGTGCCATCAGCTTTCGGATCGCCACTGGTTTGTGATAACCCATCAGTGGCTGGATCCGGTCGATGGCCACGTCAATACCTGCCAGTGAAAACGCCTTCTGGAAGGCCTTTGCCACATCCTCGTTATCGCTCACCGTTGTTCCTGCCATATCAAACACAACCAGCTGGATCTTATCTGTCATAGTTCATTGTTTTTATTGTTTCCCGGTCAGTTCATCGAAGGCCATCTCCCGGTATCGCTGCAGGTCGGGTAATGGTTTATTCGTCAGTTTTGCTTCGTCGTCCCAGATCCGCAGCTTTACAAACAACGGGTGGTCGGGATCTTTTTCAAATTCAAGTGCCTCCACTTCGGTCATTACCCCACCCTGCAGTTTCAGGGTATGGCGACTGGCTTCTGACAGTTTATCAAAATAGGCAGGCATCCTGCAGGTGAGGTATCGTTTCGCCTGCACATGACTTTCGACCATTTTTGCAATGCGGTCCGAAAAACCTTTTTCACGCAGGTAAATACCGGCAAGCACTTCATGGTCTACCACACCATAACCGTCCATCTGTTTGGTGTCCATGATATGTTCACACAGGTGCCCGATGTCATGGAAAAAAGCTGCCAGCACCACCGCCCGCTCGGCCCCTTCCGCCTCGGCCAGTTCAGCTGCCTGCGACATATGTTCAATCTGTGACACGGGTTCGCCGATATAATCATCGGCCCCGTAAATACGGTACAATGAAAAAATCTCCTGTACTGCCTGTTTCGCCTGCTCTTTATTCATCGTTGTTCGTTTTCGGTAGTCAATCGAGTTTCAGTGCAGGCAAAGGTTTATGTGCAGGCTTGAATTCCTTGCCAAGGATTGCTGCAATGGTTGCTGCAATCTGGCCCTGGTAGGCCTGTTGTTTTGTTTTGCTTTCACCGGCTGCCTTGACGGACGGACCAATAGCCGCCATCCACATTTCGCTGGCTTCCGGAATTTTCTGGCCATGGTGTTTCCAGTTGCCACCCTCGGCCAGTCCGCGTCCATGGTCGGTGGTGATCAGGATAGTAGTTTTGTTTTTGTAAGCGGGGGTCGACTGTACATACTCCCACAGCTGCCTGATCCAGTCATCGAAATTCTGGGCCGCATCGAGGTAGCTGTCATACATACCTCCGTGGGCAAACTCATCACAATCACCCAGCCCGAAGTACATCAGCCTTGGTTTATTCACCTTCATGTATTCGAATCCCATCTGGAAAGTGGCTACATCCAGGCGTTCACCTCCATGGAAGATGGCAGGCATCTGGTGCTGGAGGCTGTTAAAAAGAACCTGCCGTTCGTTCAGTTTGCCCGGCAGGTCGCGGTAACCATCATTCACGAGCAGCCCGCTCCTGGCCTCATTAAAAATGGAAGAATAGACATCCCATGAACCAAACACCGCCGTGCGGCCTTTGTACTCCGGCATCTTGTTGAGATATTCCAACACCGTTTCGTTTTTATTGGGGATCTTATCATTCGAGTTCACAGCCGTATCGGGGAAACCGGTGAAGATTTCGTTGTACCCGGGATAACTGAACCAGTAGGGATTAGCATTGTTGAAAAAATTGCCGTTGTTCCGGTTACCAAGTATCACGCCTTCCTTCTGCAGGGTGGACCAGAAAAAGGGCATCAGTTTTTCCCGGCGGGCATTTGCCGAAGGCGCCCAGAACTGCTCTTTCACATAACCCGTGCTGTAGATAGCAGCCGTATCATTGGCAAGCAGGCTGTCTGCACCGCCAAAAATTTCCTGCCAGCGAAGGCCATCCATCGTGATTATAATTACGTTTTCCGAAAGTTTTGCCTGGCCCATTGAAGCGGTGCATAGCAACAATGAACTAAAAAGAGCGATTACCTGTCTTTTCATTTTCTATTTTTTCTGATTGATTTTTATTGTTTGGGCCGCAGCAGGTCTTGCTTGCGACATATAGGGACCAAAAACATCCTTTACCGTTAACACAGGTTGGTCATCATCCAGTACAATTACATAAAAGCTGTTGCCACCCGGCATTACGCGTACCAGGATGTGCCCCTGCTGGCTCTTGTAGGCATCATCCACCATTGGACCGATCACCAGCCTGTTTGCCTCCAGCATATTGGTGGAAAAAAGATCACCGGGTAAGGGATAAATGGCTTTGTTGCGTAACCGGCGCAG
>SDZZ01000015.1 GCA_004173255.1 Chitinophagaceae bacterium
CCGAACCTGGTAACCACGTGTTTCTTTTTATAGAGCAGCCGGTTATTGAGGTAAAGGAAAATAGGACCCTGCGTAATTTTTTCCGACAGGTAACTGTACAGGTCTTTCACCGGCGGGCGTATCAGGTCGGACCCCTTCGCATGCACTTCAAACAGGAAGAGCCTGCGAAGCATGCGGTTGAATTTGGCAAAGTTGGTCGATGCCCAGAGGGTATTCTCATCGCCTTTATTGAAGTTGCGGTTGAACACATTCAGGTATCCCTTGAAGCGGTCGGCCAGGCAGAGGAACCACATCTGGCCGGCCGGACTGATATCGAGTGCTCCCTTGTAGCGGATAAGTCCGGCCTCCGTACGGATTGGCTTTCCGGGGCGGAACCAGACTTTGCCCATTTTTGCCTTGCCTTCGCGGTACAGTGTAACCATAAACCGGGAAAACCCTTCAGGGTCATAGTTAAGCGGTATGTAGGTGATAGCCGAATAGGCGCAGAAGTTAGTGCCCTTGCCTTCATAAAAACGCAGGGGTGTAAGCGCAAAGGTCCGCAGGTTGACCAGGAAGAGGTCAGCATCCACATTTGGCCAATGCCTGCTTGGCGCCAGCTTACCGACGCTGTCCAGAAACGCCAGCGCCCGTTGCTGTTTGCTGATCTTCACCAGGCTGTCAACCGGCAACTGGGCATGGCCCACCCCACAAAAGGAAATGACTGAAACAAGCAGTATGAAAATGTATTTATTCATGCATTCCCCGGGGGGAACCGGCAAAATACTCAATCACCTCTGTTTCCGCAAATCAGGGTCAGCTTCTTTTGAATTTGAACACGTAGGTATGGAGCCCGGAATGAATAAAGGCCTTGAAGCGGTCGGTGCCGGTAAACTCCATCTCTTCAAAGAGCTCCGATTTTGACTCCTGCGTATTGAAGTCGGTCACGTGGATATCAAGAATCCGCATGACCTCCCCATCGCGACGTGTGATGCGGTTAATATCCCACGAACCGTTGTACACCACACCGGTTTCGGGATCGGTGTAAGTCAGGATGCCATCATCGGAAAAAACAAAGCTGCCATCCCGGAAGCCGAGCCGTTCGGTATCGCCGCCAATGCCGCGGCTGTCCACGTCGACCAGCTCCCAGGTACCGATAATCCGTTTGTCATAACGTTTGAGGAAGTCCTTGCTGCAGCCAGCCCACAATAATGCAACAAAAAGGAGGGGGTAAAGTTTTTTCATATGCGTTGATTGTATTCCCAAGTTCAGTGATATCCGGGAATACAGGTGCAGCAGGAAAGTTATTTAACTAATGTTTGATAACTCATGGCGTAGTGGCTCCGTACCGTTTTTGCCTGAAAGCAGATCGCTTCTTTTTCAGGGTTACCATATAAAGCCGGTCATAACTGGTTTCCGCCAGGTCACCCGGAACGTTTACCTGACCGGTCAGCTGGTTTACAATATTATCGACCGTGTTGCTGTGACCTACAATCAGGGTGTTGCCTTTCAGCGAACGAAGTTTTTTTATAAAAACGGAATCGGGTAATGGGGGGTAAAGTTCCATTGGCAGGTGGAAGGCGCTGGCCGTTGGTTCGGCGGTAGACTTTGAACGTATGGTATTGGTTACAAAAATATGGCGGATCTTTTTGCCGGACAGTTCAGCTGCCAGCATTGCAGCCCTTTGTTTGCCGGCCTCGCTCAGTTGCGGGTCGCGGGTGTCGGTGCCTGCGGCAGGGGCAGCCTTTTCCGCATGACGCACCACATAAAACGTGGTGGAGGGGGAGCAGGAAAAAATGAAGAGCGAAACGAGGAAGGCAGTCAGGGTCAGTCGCATGTTATTGGCTTAAAGGTAATATTCAGTAGTAGCTGTCGGGGCCATCTTCTTCTTCCACATTGAGTGGGTTACCCTCCGTCCGTTCAAAAGCATTGGCCGATCCGTCGGACCGTCTTTTTTTTACCAGCACTTCAGGGGCAACCTGCGCGCCGGGCGGATGCAGTTCGGTCCGGTCAAATGCATTGGCCGAACCATCGGAACCGGCTTCATTGGTGGTGCCTGGTTTTTTATCGGCATCCAATTTTTTCTCGCCGTCGCGTTTATCGGTGCCGGCCGACTTTTTGTCGGCGGGCGTTTCCGGTTTAACCTGTTCTTTGGTGGAGGGCCCATCGGGATAGCCCGGAAAATCCTGGTCAGTTTTTGGGTCCGGACTTTTCTTTACATCTTCGTTATCGTCCATTGGATCAGTGCCTTGTTTGCCCGGCTGGCTGTTGGAAATGCTCATGGTATTTTATTATTTAAATACAAATACATGGCCAATATTAGGGAATTCTGACCGGGTAGCAAGTGTTAAGGGCGATACAAAAACATGTTTTATGAATCGCGTGGTTAAACTATTTATGGGCTTGCAGCGTCCAACCTCCAGATGTTTAACTTTTTTAACCGGCCTGATCAATTTAATTTAAACTGCAATTAAAGTTACAAGCATGAAAACAAAACGCTACTTAACCTTTTCACTGTTCGCACTGATGCTCGGCCTGCTGGTGACGTCGGACCTGATGGCCCAGCCCCGCCGTTACCGCGGTGGCGGTTATGGTTACTCCCGCGGCTATCCGCGCAATTATTACGGCGGCTACTACCCCTACAGATCCTATGGCTACAACCGGCCATTTGTTTCGGTCCAGTTCGGTGGTGTCGGATACCGTTACCAGCAGGGCTATTTTTACCGCCCTTACGGTTCATCCTTCCAGGTGGTATTGCCACCAATCGGGGTACGCATTGCTACCCTTCCTGCAGGTTACCGCCAGATGTATGTAGGGCCCGACCCTTACTATTTCTACAACGGCACTTACTACCGGTCATTGCCTTCCGATGAATATGAAGTAGTGGCGCCACCACTCGGAGCCACTGTAAACAGCCTGCCAACAGGGGCAAAGGTGACCGTTATCGATGGACAAAAATATTATGAACTTAACGGAACGTACTACCAGGAAGAGATTACAGATGACAACAAACTCATCTATACAGTGGTAGGTACCGATGGGGTACTCGATACAACCGGTGATAATGATAACACGCAGGAGCCGAAAATGGGTGACCGTTTTGAAACGTTACCGGCCGATGCTAAACCGGTAGTGATACAGGGGGAAAAATTTTATACCACGCCGTCCGGTCTTTACTACAAGGAAGTAGTGGAAGATAAAAAGGTGTATTACGAAGTGGTGGGTGAGTGATGGTACCCGCAACGATAGTTGATGAATATTTCAAAAGCCCGTGGCGACATTGTCGTCACGGGCTTATTTTTTGCAAACAGTTCAGGACCCGGTAGCAAAGCCGCTTTCATCGGTCAGCGTATCCCATGGGGTAGCCTTTTTATCTTTTGGTACTTCCTTCTCCATCTCCTTCGCCTTTTCGGCAATGGTACGGCCGTCATCGGTAAGGGACTGGTCCGCTGAAGATCCAACTACCACGTCGCGGATATCTTCATCAGTAATATGGTCATTTTTGTCATTCAGGTGTTTGTGGATTTTTTCTTGCAGGTTATCCCTTTTTTTTCCAGGTTGCTGGTTTTCTGCTGATGGCATAAAATGTATTTAGGGTGTTAAGGCTAAAATGTATGCCAGAAAACCGGGTGTGCTGGTTTCGCTCGTTGCCACAACGGCGCCGCAGGCCGGGAGATGGGGGGCTGGCCAAAAAAAGCCCGTCCCTTAAGGGGGACGGGCCGTTGATAAGCAAGTTGTTATCAGTCGATTTTTGTGATCTTCAGGACGTTGGTCGGTAAATGCTGTTTTACCGGGGTACTTCCTGTATTGACAATGGTATCGCCTGTTTTGACAAAACCGCGTTCCTTGAGGATAGCGATCTGGTCAAAAATAATATCATCGAGACTGGTCTCTTCATCGTAATAGAAGGCACGGACGCCCCAGCTGAGGCTGAGCTGGTTGACCAGGGATTTTTTCTTGGTAAAAATAAACAACGGTGACTTGGGGCGGTAGCTGCTGAGCATAAACGCCGTGTAACCACTCTGCGTCATACCTACCAGGGCGTTGGCCGCAATATCACTCGCAATTTTGCAGGCGTTGTAACAGATGGCGTCACTCAGGAATGAAGGGGAGTGGGCCAGTGGTTTCAGGTCCTGTGAGCGGTCGTACCGGTACTCGGTGGCTTCCACTTCCATAATGATCTTACGCATGGTTTCCACCACCAGTGGCGGGTGGTTACCCGTGGCAGTTTCACCACTCAGCATCACCGCATCGGCACCTTCCAGTACGGCGTTGGCTACGTCGGTGATCTCGCTGCGGTTGGGCTTCACGCGGTCGATCATACTTTCCATCATCTGTGTTGCCACAATCACCGGTTTACCGCGGTGTATACATTTACGGATGATGTCACGCTGGGCCATCGGTACTTTTTCAACCGGAAGTTCAACCCCCAGGTCACCCCGGGCTACCATTACCCCATCCGATTCCACCACAATGTTGCGCAGGTCAACCAGTGCGGAAGGCATTTCAATTTTTGCCATCACCTTGATCGAACTGTTCTTTTCAGTTACCCTTCTTTTCAGGTCAATAATGTCTTCCGCTTTACGTACAAACGAAAGGGCAACCCAGTCGAGTTCGTGGGCCACAATAAAGTCGAAGTCTTCCACATCTTTTGGTGTCATGGCCGGCAGGCTGATGGCGGTATCCGGAAGGTTAACGCCTTTTTTTGGTAACAGCATACCTCCGTAGGTGACCGATACTTTTACATCGCCCTCTTTGGTTTTTTCAACCACCACCACTTCCAGCTTCCCATCATCGATCAGGATCTTTTCACCCACGTTGACGTCGTTGGCAAGGTTGGGGTAAGAGAGGTAGATTCTTTCCATGTTACCCACCACTTTCTCGCGGGAGGTGAAGGTGAGGATGTCACCGGGACTAATCTTCAGTGCACCGTTTTCCATTTCACCCACACGGAGTTTCGGTCCCTGCAGGTCGCCCAGGATGGAAATATTGTAGGGTTCGGTCTTGTTGATCTTGCGGATGTGGTCGATGATTTCTTTTTTATTTTCATGCGTACCATGTGAAAAGTTCAGGCGGAACACGTTGACCCCGGCCTTTACCAGTTCAAGTAGCTTGTCGTACGTATCGCAGGCAGGGCCCACGGTTGCAACGATCTTGGTTTTATGGACAATATGTGCCAGACCTGCGGTCTTGTCCATGTCTGTATGAAAATATTTTTCTGCGTTATTAGGCATGATATCTTTTTAGTTTTGTTGATGATAGCCGGCAGGCATCCTTATGAAGCAAGGATTTTCTGGATCTTCATCCATTCCATACCGATCTTGTGTTTTTCCTTAACGGCTTTATCGAGCGGAGTATAGTGGATCTTGTTGTTGATCACACCTACCATAACATTTTTACGACCCACCAATAAACTCTCAACCGCATAATAACCCATGTGGCTTGCCACAACACGGTCTTCGCAGCTCGGTGAACCACCACGCTGGATATGTCCCAGCACGGTTACGCGCACATCGGCGTTGGGCATACGGTGACGGATGATTTTTGCCAGTTCATTTCCCCCGCCAAACTCTTCCCCTTCGGCCACTACAATAAGATTAACCAGCTTCTTCCTCTTTTCCTTTTCGGTCATCGAATTGATGATGGACTCGATATCGGTTTTTGTTTCAGGAATCAGGATGTTTTCCGCACCCGTTGCAATACCGCTGTGCAGTGCGATATAACCAGCATCACGACCCATCACCTCCACTACAAATACGCGGTCATGCGCATCCATGGTATCGCGGATTTTGTCGATAGCGTCTACTGCCGTATTCACTGCGGTATCAAACCCGATGGTAACATCGGTGCCCGCCATATCCTTATCGATGGTACCGGGAATACCAATGCAGGGAATCGAAAATTCATTGCTGAATTTCTGTGCCCCGCGGAAACTGCCATCCCCGCCGATAATGACCAGTCCGTCAATGCCCCGTTTCTCTAAATTGTTGTAAGCTTTCTGGCGGCCTTCCGGTTCAAAAAATTCTTTTGACCTGGCCGTTTTAAGGATGGTACCGCCGCGCTGGATAATGTTGGCCACAGAACGTGACTCCATTTGAAAGATGTCATCATCTACCATTCCCTGGTAGCCCCTCATGATACCGTAAACCTCCAGTCCGTGAAAAATGCTGGTCCTGACCACCGCGCGGATCGCCGCGTTCATGCCCGGTGAATCCCCGCCTGATGTGAGAACTCCAATCTTGGTGACTTTTTTTTCCATGAATATTGTAATAACTTTTAAAAATGACTTCCAGGTGTCACAAAACGGACAGGTTCTCCGGGAAGCGGGTCAAAAATAAGCTTTTTGAAGCATTGAATGTGTGCTTAAAACACTGGTAACGATAAAACTAATAAGTGTTAGTCCGGCCCACCCGCCGCAGTACCCCGGCCACCGGATATCCTCCCGTTTGCCCTAACTTTAAGCGGTCAATCATTCAGTATGAAAAAATTAATACTCTTACTCCCTATGGCTGGATTTTTACAGGCCGGAGCGCAGGTCAGTTATCCGAAGACTACAAAACAGGTGGTGACCGAAGACTACCATGGAACAAAAGTGGATGATCCCTACCGCTGGCTGGAAGATGATAATGCGGATGCTACCAAAGCGTGGGTAAAAGAAGAAAACGCAGTAACAAATGGGTATCTCAGTACGATTCCATTCCGGGAGGATGTACGAAAACGACTGGAGGAATTGTGGAACTATCCGAAATACTCATCGCCCTTCAAAAAAGGCGACCACTATTATTTTTTCAAAAACGACGGATTACAGAACCAGGCCATCCTGTACCGGCAGAAAGGTCTCGATGGTGAACCGGAGGTTTTCCTCGATCCAAACACACTAAGTGAAACGGGCATTGCCGCACTGGGCGGGCTCGGTTTCAACAAGTCGGGCAAATACCTGGCCTACAGCATTGCTATGGCGGGGAGTGACTGGCAGGAAGTGTATGTGATGAACACCGAAACAAAACAACTGCTGGCCGATACCGTGAAGTATGTAAAGTTTTCCGGCTTCAGCTGGATCAAAGACGATGGCTTTTATTACAGCGGTTATGATAAACCGGATGAAAAATCGAGGCTGAGCAAACAGAACCAGTTCCATAAAATTTTCTATCATAAGATCGGCACGCCGCAAAGCCAGGACCAGCTGATTTACCAGGACCGTGATCATCCGCTCCGATACCATGGCGCGCAGCTGACCGAAGATGAACGATACCTGGTTGTGGGAGTGTCCGAAGGCACGAGCGGATCGGAGATCTGGTATCGCGACCTGCAGGACCCTTCACAGCAGGCGTTCACCCTGCTGGTACCCGGATTTAAAACGGAAGCATCGGTGATCGATAATGTGGGTGAAAAGTTCCTGATGCAGACCAATGACGGCTCCCCCAATTATAAGGTGGTGCTGATTGATCCAAAGTCACCGGCGAAAGAAAACTGGAAAACGATCATACCCGAGAAAAAGGAAGCATTGCAGGGAGTATCAACCGGGGGAGGCATGTTGTTTGCCCAATACCTGAAAGATGCATCCACGCAGGTATTCCAGTACAACCTGGAAGGGAAGCTGGTCCGGGAGATCAGGCTTCCCGGTATAGGCACTGCGAGCGGTTTTGGTGGTGAGAAAGAAGACAGGGAATTCTTTTATACGTACACGTCATTTGCCACTCCCTCCAATATTTACCGGTATGATATTGCTTCGGGTAAATCGGAGCTGTTCCGGTCTACCGAAGTAAAGATTAACACGGCGGATTTTGTTACCGAACAGGTCTTCTTTAAAAGTAAGGATGGTACAAAGGTGCCGATGTTCCTGACGCATAAAAAGGGGATCAGGCTGGATGGCAGCAATCCGCTCCTGCTGTATGGATACGGGGGATTCAATGTTCCCGTTACCCCGGGCTTCAGCGTCAGTAACGCATTTTTTATTGAACAGGGTGGTATTTATGTTGTGGTCAATCTTCGTGGAGGCAGTGAATACGGGGAAGAATGGCACCGCCAGGGTATGCTTGACAAAAAGCAGAATGTGTTTGATGATTTCATTGGCGCGGCGGAGTACCTGATTGCAAAAAAATATACCAGTCCGGGCAAACTGGCTATCCGCGGCGGCAGCAACGGCGGACTGCTGGTTGGTGCGGCGATGACCCAGCGGCCCGAACTGTTCCGCGTGGCTTTGCCCGCAGTTGGTGTGATGGATATGTTGCGCTATCATAAATTTACGGTAGGGTGGGGATGGAGCACGGAGTATGGCAATGCAGATTCTGCCGCACAATTCCCTTACCTGTATAAATATTCCCCGTATCACAACCTGAAGAAAGGGGTGAAGTATCCGGCTACCATGGTGACTACTGCCGACCACGATGACCGCGTAGTGCCGGCCCACTCATTCAAGTTTGCCGCCAGGCTGCAGGAATATAATTCCGGCAACAACCCGGTGCTCATCCGGATCGACACGGATGCAGGACATGGTGCAGGTAAACCTACTTCCAAAATGATTGATGAGGCGGCGGATACCTGGAGCTTTGTAATGAAAAACCTCGGCATGGAGTTCAAACAGCCGCCAGCGAAAAAAGCATTCTGACCCACAGGATGCCATCGGGCTGACTGACCAGGCACGTTGTAAACTTTAATCTTTTCAGACAGAATACGCGTCACCGGACTATCGGGCAGGCACGTTGTGATCGCGGAGGGTCATGTGATACAGGTAGCAGCCCGTCAATTCCCACGTTTGTTCAATGTCCCCTGAACATCTTTTCACCGGCTTCGATGGCAACATCTAGCCGGTTTTTTTCGGGCGGTATGGGACAATTGTATTTGCCGCTAACGTACGCGCAGTAAGGGTTATAGGCCTTATTGAAGTCGAGTGTGATTTTTTTGCCTTTAATATCCGAGATCGCAAGGTCAAGGTAACGTCCATTGGTGTAGGTGTCTTCCCCGTTGGTCAGGTCGGTGAACGGGAGGAACAGGTAATCTTCATAACCCGCACCCAGCCCTTGCGATTGCAGCAGGGAAAGCTGCACCGCCTTGCCGTCGATCCGGAATTTGGCAATGGCATATACGCGGAAAGTTTTACGTTGGGTGCCGGAGGTTTCCACGCTGAACCAGGGACCGTTCCTTACCTCTTCCACGTCGGCCTGGATGCGGTACGTTTCATCGGCCGGGTAAAAACGGAAATTGCCTTTCATTGAATCGGGCACTACCTCATGGGTGGTCACGTAGTGTGAAAAGTAATCGGCAATGGAATCCGGATAATTTTTTTGGGCGGAGCTGTATAACCCGCAAAGGAGCAGGGCAGGCAGGAGATATGTTTTCATAAACGGAGTTTGAGGTTTGTTTGTCCGTCCGGTATTTAATTGCCGGACTTGTGCAAAGGTCGAAGGAAATTTTCTGCCATCATACAACGCGCACTGCCACCCCCATTGGTTTCAATAGTATTCAGCGATGCATGAAGGATGCGGTTGTAGGAGCGTAATTTTTCCAGCTGTTTACCCCCCAGCGAGGCGTAGGCCTGGTCCGACATAACCAGCAACTTTTCGCCGGTGTTGCTGACCAACTGCAGCATATTGCCGGCGAAACGTTTCATCTGGGCCGGGCTGATCTCGATCAGCTCTTTGCCCGATCCGGTAATGGCATCGGACACCAGCAGGCGTTCTTCCGGGTCGCGGATGCTGTCGAGGCAGATAACCACATATTCTGCCGCCACACACATCAGCACATTGGTGTGGTAAATTTCAGTGCCCTGCTGGTCGACCGCTTCAAACACAATGGGGATATAATCCATCTTCCGGCAAAATTCGTCCAGCGCCTCTTCACTGGTGCGTGGCGAAAGGCAGGCATAACAGATTTTTGCATCGCGGTCAAGCACCATGCTGCCCGTACCTTCCAGGAATTCATTCTCATTTTCCAATGGGGTAAGATCCACTGGCGTGGCAAATTCATATTTTGCGCGTAAAGCATCGAGAACCGTCTGTTTTCGTTCGGCCCGGCGGTTGTCCGCAAACATCGGGTATAACACTACCTGGTCGGGTCCGTGGAAACTGATCCAGTTGTTGGGGAAAATAGAATCGGGCGTAAAGGGCTCGGGTGTGTCATTCACCACGTCGACCGTAATACCGTTGTGGCGGAGCAGTTCAACAAAATGGTCAAACTCTTCCAGTGCTTTTGACTGCGTTGCCGGATCACCGGCGTTTACCTGGAAGGCATTATTGACTGCTGTCTCCGCGTTGTAACCGAAATTAACGGGCCGGATCATCAACAGCTGCGAAGTGTTTTGCATATCCGCTTGGTTGTTTTTTTTAAAGACTACTCTAGCTAATCGTATGCCGCTACCCGCAGTAGTCCACCCGGGCTGATCGCAGGGCAGGGTTGCCGCTGTTATTCAACTTCATCCCTGTTCAGTGGCATCGACATACAGTGGAAGCCACCCCTTGCGCGCGACAGCTCGGCCGATGGCATGGTGATCAGTGTATTTTCCAGGTCCTTCACCCGTATGTGGCCGCTGTCGAGTTTCGCTACCAGCTCATGTGCATGGATGATGGTGAAACCCGCTTCCCGGAAGGCTTCCACGGTCTTGTCATTCCGGTCGTACCCCAGCACTACCCCTTCTTTCAGGGCCAGCAGGTTGCAGCTGTCGGTCCATTGTTCACGTGTATCATACGGGAATTCATTGTTGCCTGAATAGATAAACTTTGTTTTCGAATCGGATCCCAGGTCGTTTTCGCTGATGTCGGCCAGCAGGTCTTCCAGGTTATCGAAATGGACGGGGTCCGACGGATCCTTCCGTTTGAACTGCGTGATCTTTATCTTTTCATTTTTCTGTCCTGCTTCCAGGATGCGTTCAACCGGGTCTGCATCTTCCATGCGGATCGCTTTTTTCGAAAACGAACCCAGCAACACCCACATGTTCCTTTTTACCTGGGTAAAAATGGTATCGATGTGCATGTAGTCCCTTTTCTTCGGGATGCGAATGATACTGATTTTTTTGACAATCTTTTTTTCAAACAGTATCCGGATACACTGGTGCGCTGCTTCCACGGAGGTGCGTTCGCTGATGCCGATCAGCAGGTGATCTTTATTGATGACCATGATATCGCCACCTTCAAGGGTTACTTTTTTATCGTCCCCTTCCCTTGGCAGCAGGAAGTGATGGGAAATATTGGGCAGTTCGATAATGCGGTCGCGGTATCCCTCAAACACCGGGTGGTTGTAAAAGATGTACTTGATCAGTAATGCTTCGCGTGTCCGGGCTTTTTTGGCCGGTTTGTTCAGCAGGATATGGTCGTTGATTACGATTCCCACGTCACGTGTGAAAATAAAGTTCGGGATCGGGGGAAATAACATTTCCTTTTCATCGGTGGTACCGCTGATAAATACCTTCGCCAGGGTGTTGCCATCGAGCGAGGTTAGTTTATCCTGCAGTTCGTAAGAACAGTTTTCGATGGCGCACACTGAAGCCACCAGTTGCTGTTTGATGGTTTCGTCTTCCAGGATTTCGCCGAGCAGCCATTGAAGCTCGACCACTTTGTCCGATTTATAAAACGCTTCATGATCCGGTTTGTAAAAATCAAAGTTGTTAGCCGGGTCATCGATTTCGCCCAGGCGTCCCCTGATCTTTTCCGGATCCAGGAAATAGAGCAGCAGTTTTACATAAAAATCATATTCCTTCCGGCGGATGGTATCCAGGTGCACGATGTCTTCAAAAAGCCAGTCCTGCGCTTTGGAAGGCACTACCTTGCCCAGTCCGCTGTCCGGGCTGTGGATAAGGACGCGTTTAAGTGTACCGATTTCGGAACTAACTGAAATTTTGTTGCTGTCAGCCATAAAAATGAATTAGAGGAGGCGATGCTTCCTTCAGCCGTATATCCCGGAACTCAGTCGTGAGGTGTCCGGGAACGCAGGGATACTGCGGAAGAATTCTTCATATATGCTGCAATGAAGGGCGAAGTTAAGGCAAAAGGCCCGGGAAACATTTCCCGGGCCTTTTGCACTATTTTTCATGAAGGGGCCGTCGGATAACAGCGTGGCGGCCCCGCCTATTACATATGCGCTGCAAGGAGCGGCACCGTTGTATTAAACGCCAGTTTTTTTGTGTGGCTGCTGCTGAAGAGGTTGTTGATAAACGAATGGTTTTTCGGGATGATGATGATCAGGTCTATCTGCTTATCGCGCGAAAACTGTTCAATTGCCTCATAAAAATCATTCATACCGATAAAGTAAAATTCCGGATTGAATTCGGCAAACATCTTCTGCATCTTTGCCCGTTCGGCCAGGTATTCCTCAGTAAGCGCTACGTAATGGTCGCTGTCGACATTTACAATATGGAGGTGGGCCGTGAAGATTTCCAGCACGGTTTTGATGGACAGCACGGGAGTGGTGGCGTCCACGTTTTTAAAATCTGAAGCCAGGGCAATATTGGTGATTCCGTTGTATTTGGCGTCGGTGGGTACAATCAGCACCGGGCATACATTCTGTTCGGCCATTTTAAGTGAGCTGCCGGTACTGAAAAGCTGGCGCCATTCTTCTTTTTCCGTAATACCCATCACAATCAGTTCGGCAGTTTTCTGGTAAGCAAGCCTTCCCAGGGAGTCGATGAAGTCGTCACCCCGTTCCTTGATCAGCTCAATTTTGTCGATTCCCTTCTGTTCCAGTTCGGCTTTGAGGCTCTCGAGATACTGTGCCGAAGTAGCCGATTCCTCTGCATCTTCGAACATGTTGTAGAGGATGACATTGACGTCATTCCTGTTTGCCAGCATTTCTGCGGCATACCGCGCAGCGTTCAAAGATGTTTCCGAGAAGTCGATCGGGATGATAATGTCCTTCATAATTAATTGTGTGTGAGTGCGGGCAAAGAAAAGGGAAAAACTATTAGCCGGCAAAAAATGTGTGGAATGTGGAAAAAACCAGAGTTTACCAGTATCCGTAAGTATGCATGATCCGTTAATTTCAGGCAACTATGAAGATCATTCAAAAATCGGTATTATATTTACTTTACCCTCTGATTTTCAATAAGTAGAACCACTTATCGTGACTCAGGAATTTAATATCCGTAATGAAAAAAGCCCTTTTACCCCTGAATGAAGAAGTTCGCCTGGCCGAGTTGTCGGCTTACAGGATTCTCGACACCCCCTCCGAAAAAGAGTTTGATGATTTAGCCGAACTGCTGCGCAGCATTACCCAGTGCAGCGGGGTAGCTATCTCGTTTATCGATAAGGACCGCCAGTGGTTCAAGGTCGGTATCGGCATACCTGTGCCGGAAACAAGCCGCGATATTGCCATGTGTTCGCACACCATCCTCGAAAAGGATGTGATGGTGGTGAACGATGCGCGGCAGGACGAACGATTCCACGATAACCCTTTTGTGACCACAGGTATCAAGATCCGGTTCTATGCCGGGGCACCCATTGTTTCGGCCAACGGACATAATATCGGTACCGTATGTGTATTTGATCCATCACTGCATAACCTGACCCCTGAGCAGAAAAGGTCACTGGAAATTATTTCTTCCCAGGTAACCAAGCTGCTTGAGCTACGCCTGAAGAACCGCATCATCATGGACAAGGCCGAGGAACTGATCGATATTGAACGGAAGACCTTGCAGCTGACCCTGCGCGAGCAGGAAAAGGAGCGGCAATTGATCGGTTTTGAACTGCATGAAAATTTTGCACAGGTACTGGCTGCCTGCCTGATGTAC
Organism: Chitinophagaceae bacterium; assembly: GCA_004173255.1. Lineage (GTDB taxonomy): Bacteria > Bacteroidota > Bacteroidia > Chitinophagales > Chitinophagaceae > JBEVJC01. The sequence goes on from SDZZ01000015.1 coordinate 13,694, forward strand.
CTGAACATGTCGGCCGAATCGAAAGAGCTGCAAACCAGTTTTGTGACGAAGACCCAGCAGGAGCTGGGTAAAGTTCTTGCCGAAATCCGCAAGATGTCAAAAACATACAACCCGATCAGTCTCGATGTGGTGAGCCTGGAAGATATTATCCGGGATTATATCAGCGAGTTCCAGCAGAATTGTGACGTGAAGGTTCGGATGGACTGGAAGGGGAGTTATGATACCATGCGCCCGGAAACGGCCATCAATTTTTTCCGGATCATTGTCCAGTACATCAGCCTGGTATGCTCACGCAAAGAGGTAAAGAATGTGGTGATCCGGGTCAACGTGAAAGATGAACTCCGGCTGACTATCCACTCTGACGGTGACCCGGGCAAGGTCGACATGGATCAGCAGAAGATTGCCATCAACGCCATCCTTACCAGGATTGACCTGTGCAATGGCACCTACGACCTCAAAGTGATTAATTCGGCCAATACGGTGTTCCGGGTAATGCTACCCCTGAACGGTGAGCCGGTACTGGAAAGGGAACTGGTTTACAGCTGACGGACTAATGGCATACTTTTATACAGTTATATATAAAATGCTGTATGAAAAAAATCCGGTCTTTCGCGGTACTCAACCTTTTATTCCTCCTTGTGCAGGTTTGCTGCTCATATGGATCGCAGGCAGGTTGGTTTGCCGGTAAAACCATGGGGGAAATCTCCGATCTGTACCCCTCTTTATTCACCCCATCCGGATTTACGTTCAGCATCTGGGGATTAATCTACACAGCCCTGCTGGTGATGTGCATCCGCCAGCTGGTCTTTTCCTTCCGGTTTGGCAGGGAACAGGAAAGCAACCAGGAAGTTTTGCGGATTGGTCCATGGTTTATCCTGAATAATATTTTTACCATTGCCTGGATCGTTTGCTGGACCAACCAGCAAATCAGTACCGCAACGGTACTGATCATCGGCCAGCTGCTCACGCTGGCGATCATCCACCTACGTCTTGACATCCACGAACGGATCAGGAGTCTTGGTTCAAAAGCGCTTACCCAATCACCCCTCAGTATTTATTTCGGCTGGATTAATGTAGCCACCATTGCCAATATTGCCGTGTACCTGGTAGCGACAGGATGGAAGGGGGCAGGGATGGATTTTACTCCCGACACCTGGGCGAAAATTATGGTGATGGTGGCAGGTGTGATCACCGTGATGGTGGTGTTTGTGCGGAGTAATGTGCTGTTTGGCCTGGTGCTGGTGTGGGCACTCTGGGGTATGATGAAAAAACATACGGAACCCGCTTATGCCGACCTGCGTGAAGTGATCTGGATGACGATGGCCGTGGTTGCTGCAGTTTGCGCCATCCAGTTCATTGCAAACCTGGTGTGGCGCGGTCGCACCAAAGGAAAGGTGGTAACCGAATAATCCCGGTTAACCAAGGCGGGCAATGGGCGTAACGTCTCAGCTATCCTGCGCTGTCGGTGCTTCAACGCCGGTGATATTGCTATAAACAAGTGCCCCGGAAGAAATCTTCTTCCGGGGCACTTTGTAAATTATTGTATGTTAACGGGCCAGGACCCAGGGCCAGGTAATTGTGGCGGGCCAGGATCCAGTGACAAGTTACAGGTAATATTATTTTCCGATGCTCAGTGAGTCGAAGTATTTGTCTTTGGTGGCTGCATCTGCACCTTTAAGACCGGGGGTGTACACGGTGGCTATGCCTATGGCTTTGTAAAAGGTGGTCCGGATAAATGCAGTGACTGGTTTGCCATGTTCTTCCACTTTCAGTTCATATTCAAACCAGGTGTACTTGTCGTTCAGTTTGCCTTTCTTTTCTGACAGGATTTCACCTTGCGAGCTGATGCCTGATTTATATTGCTCGGCGAATTCATCCGTATCGAGCATTTGCGCCAGTGCATCTTCATTCAGGCCAAAGTCTTCGAAGTTGATGGTGAGGAAGGAAAATTTGGTGCTGTCGGCAAGGACCAGCTCATGTCCTACCTGTCCACCTTTTGCTGTTTCCACTGCCGTGCCTGGCATTTTCACCGTTACCGAGTCCATTATTTTGTTGGCCATCCAGGTCTGTGCCGAAGCGGTAGCTGATATTAAACTGAACGCTAATATTACCGCAAGGCTTTTGAATCTCATCATGATTTTATTTTAGGTGAAGATATGTCTATTGGGTTATTGGTTGCATTACCGTTGGTAAATATAATCGGGAAACGCACTGCCAGCAGGCAGTTGGGGGACGATGTAATTAAGTCAGGGATTTTCCGGAGCTTTTTTTTTATTCAGCTTTTCACTAACTTTATGCTTCACCAAATAAAAAGGAGGTATTCATGCAATCTACAGATAAAACATGGAAGCCTTCGGCTATTATCGCGTAGCCGGGCTGTATCCATTAAAATAATCTGCTGACAAAAGTCAGGGCCACTAAGTTCGCTTAGTGGCTTTTTTTTGTTGCAAGCCATAACCGGGTGGCCCTATAATTGTTTAACCGTTGATATGAAATCGAGACCCGGCAGCAGGTACAGGTGGCTCAGGAGACTGACGCGTGTGCTCCTCATTTTTATCGGTGTTATTATCTGTGCCTGCCTGGTATTTGACCATTATGTGGAGTTCCGGAAAGATGACGCGGAACTGAATCGTATTTTCCGGGAAGAGGGGATTGAAGGTCAGATCCGTTATTATGAAAGCCGCGGCCGTACCATCCGTTATGCATCGATCGGGAAGGACAGCCTGCCCACGCTGCTGATGCTGCATGGTTCGCCCGGTTCCATGAGTTATTACAGTGGCCGGTTTACCGACCCGGTTATACAGGGTCATTTTAAAATTTATGCAGTTGACCGTCCGGGTTATGGTTATTCGGGGCTGGGTGATCCCGAGCCATCGATCAGTGAACAGGCAGAAATGATCCGCGTGATCCTCGACAGCCTCAACCATGCCACACACCCGATTATCATTTCAGCAGGAAGTTATGGCGCATCGATCGCTTGCAGGATAGCGATGGACCATCCGGAGCTGGTGGATGGCCTGGCATTGACGGGCCCGGCGCTGGGGCCGGGACTGGAAACCACTTTCTGGTTTACCCCCGCTATTGAACACTGGTCCATCCGCTGGTTTATTCCCCGCATTTTCCGCTCAGCCAACACGGAAAAAATACACCATCGGGAAGAGCTGGAAAAGATGCTTCCTTATTGGAAAAACATCCGGGTGCCGGTGACATTCCTGCAAGGGGAGAACGATAATATTGTAGATACAAGCAATGCTGGATTTGCCCGGACGCACCTCATCAACGCACCCTATCTTGATATCAATTTTGTAAAAGACCGCGAACACCGGCTGGCGCAATATGAATGGCCGGCCATCCGCGATAATATCCTTAAAGTATACAACGAAGCAGCCCGTAACTGATACATTCCTTACATTCCTTGACCTCGATCAAGCCGGTGATTTTTCTCTCCTTGTAGTGCGCTGAAAGCCTTACTGGTGCTTGTTCTACGTAGATTTACGACGATTCATCCTGCGATTTTACCCGATTCGAAGGTTTACACTTACACCGTGTAATATTAATACTCCCCTGCGTAGTTGCCACCTCTACAAAAGATAGGGTTCATGCTCTATTTTCTACCGCCTTCCGGCGACGTTACTTTGCATCAGAAACGAACGAACAACGAAATCCGGTATCCACGGAAAAACCAAATCAGTTTCTTTGAAATCGCGGCCAGAAAGTAAAAAAAACGAAAACCATTTCGACCAAAAAAACCAAATCCAAATCCAACATCACTGATCCAGATCCTTTGAAAGACCAGACCTGAAAAAAACCAATCCGAAGAAAACCAACCGAAGAAGACCAGAAAAAACCAAATCCAAATCCAACATCGCTGATCCAGATCCTTTGAAAGACCAGACCTGAAAAAACCAATCCGAAAATTCACGATCCAGATCCCTTGAAAACCAGAAAAGACCCTGTAAGAAGTTCTTTTATCCAAATCCTTTGAAAAACTGACCAATCCAATCCTTTGAAAAGAACACTCCGGTATCCTATGAAAAACCAATCCTTTGAAAAAACCGATACCGAAAAATCCGATGTCCGCTGATCCGCCCGCCTTTCCAGGTGAGCGTACAGCAACTGAAAAACCACAACAAGTCCCGTATTTTTAATCCAGACCCTTTCGAAAAAACCCTTGAAAACCAAAACCTGTGTCTACGTTTTTGCCTGCCTTTCCAGGTAGTGCAGGGATGAAGGCAAAGCACCAGATCCATCGTTCCGTTTCCCGATCCTTTGAAAGACCAGACCTTTTACAATCCAATCCAAGTATCCGTACCCTATGAAAAGCAGCAACAATCCCATTGCCGGTAAAACCCTGAAGCAATTAGTCGACCGACTGGTGAGTGATTCCCTGACCGATACGCGTAACGGTAAAACTTTTATCGTGAATGACATGCCTGACCACCTGTGCATCCTGGTGGATGAGCACCGCGAGGGAACTGTTATCAGCGAATTACTCGCCACGGTTGTAACTAACGCCAGAAATGGCGACATCCACATCTCGGCAGACCAGTTCCGCGACACCATTACGCTCGACATTGAAGAACGGAACAATTACAATGGTTATGCCCTTGCCTCCAGGCTGCGATCATTTGAACCCGATGCCAACCGCCTTGGTGGTTGCCTCAGCATCCTGGGGGAACAGCAACTGGTAACGAAAATTTCTTTCAGCTTCCCGCTTTTCACCGTGCACGGCAATATGCCTGCACACTACAACCACACACCCTACTCCAGTTAAACATAGTTAAGGCCCTGATAAACAAAAAGCCCTCCTGCTTTACGCATGGAGGGCTTCTTAATATCCGGATGAGGTATTGATTAATACCTGTAGTGATCTGCCTTGTAAGGACCTTCCTTCGTAATACCGAGATAATCCGATTGTGCAGTTGTCAGTTCATCCAGAACCACGCCGATCTTGGCAAGGTGCAGGCGGGCAACCTTTTCATCGAGGTGTTTGGGAAGAACATACACTTTGTTCTCGTAGTTCTTGTGGTTCAGCCACAGTTCGATCTGTGCCAGTGTCTGGTTGGAGAACGAGTTACTCATCACAAACGATGGGTGACCGGTTGCACATCCAAGGTTTACCAGGCGGCCTTCGGCCAGGATGATGATATCGTTGCCATTTACATTATAAATATCAACCTGTGGTTTGATAGTATCTTTTGTATGGCCAAAGTTGGTGTTGAGCCATGCGATGTCGATTTCGATATCAAAGTGGCCGATATTACAAACAATCGCCTTGTCTTTCATTTTTTCGAAATGCGCACCGGTGATCAGGTCGCGGCAACCGGAAGCAGTAACAATAATGTCAGCTTCCTGTACTGCGTCGATCATCTTTTTTACTTCAAAACCGTCCATTGCTGCCTGTAATGCACAGATCGGATCAATTTCGGTAACAATCACGCGGCAACCAGCTCCTGCCAGTGAAGCGGCAGAACCTTTACCCACGTCACCATAACCACCCACTACTGCAATTTTACCTGCAAGCATTACGTCGGTAGCGCGGCGGATTGAATCCACCAGTGATTCCTTACAACCATATTTATTGTCAAACTTCGACTTGGTAACGGAGTCGTTTACGTTGATAGCCGGCATGGGTAATGTTCCTTTTGCAACCCTTTCATACAGGCGATGTACACCGGTAGTGGTTTCTTCGGAAATACCTTTTACATGCTGTACCAGCTCAGGATACGTGTCAAGAACCATATTGGTCAGGTCACCTCCGTCGTCGAGGATCATGTTCAGCGGTTTGTCCTTGCCACCGAAGAAAAGGGTTTGTTCAATACACCAGTCAGCTTCTTCCTGCGTCTGGCCTTTCCAGGCAAAAACACCGATACCTGCTGCTGCAATAGCTGCTGCTGCATGGTCCTGGGTAGAGAAGATATTGCAGGAGCTCCATTTAACTTCTGCCCCGAGTGCAGTGAGCGTTTCAATGAGTACCGCAGTCTGGATGGTCATGTGCAGGCAACCTGCCACGCGCGCACCTTTCAGTGGCTGGGACGGACCGTATTCCTTACGGATGCTCATGAGACCAGGCATTTCCGCCTCGGCAAGACGGATTTCCTTACGACCCCAGTCAGCCAGAGAAATATCGGCAACTTTATAGGGGAGAGAAAAATCAATGGATTTTGTTACTGTTGACATTTTTGATTGTTTATTTACGGCGGCAAAGGTACATTTTAGCCCATTAAAAGCCTAATGCTTATTGGGGGTGTTGATAACATAGCCCTATGGCTTTGAACCTTCCTGTATTATGCTAACTTTGGGGCTAATAACCAATAACATGCACAACTACGACACCGTTACTGCAGCGGTCACTGGCCTCAAAAAACGTGGATTTACGCTCGATTTCAGCCTGGCTGGCAATGGCCTGGTCTGCGGGCCGGACAAATATGATATCGACGATTTCGAGATTGTGGAGGTATACCGTTTTGAAGGCGATTCCGATCCGGCCGACGAGGCAGTGGTATATGGCGTGGAAGGCACCGGTAACCGCAAGGGGATACTGGTAACCGGCTATGGCATTTCTTCCGAAGGGGTAAGTTCAGACATGGTTAAAAAACTTTTGATCCATAAAGAAAACGAATGAATAAAATAAAATTCATACTGCTGCTGGCTATACTGGTTTCAATCATACCGGACCTGCACGCACAACGCAAGGTCCTTGGCCCCAACCGGGGCAAAAAAACAGCGAAAGACAGCCTGGTGCTGGGCTGTGTGTTGAGGGGACAGGTGTTTGCTCCGGATGACGATGAACTGAATGTGGTGGGGGAAAAAGAACTGAAGGCGGTGATGAGCAGCGAAACGGATACCACTGTGCGGGCACCCTGGGATCTTACCGTCAGCTCCGTCAAAAGACTGGAAGACGGTACGTTTGAAATGGTGGCTTCGCACCAGGACTACTGGTTCTGGTTCACCGGTATCGAAAAAACAAAACTATACAAGGGACAGGTGCTGAAAACCGGCGACGCTATCGGGTATCTTGAAACCGGGAAGAAAATAGAGTTGCTGCTGTATGATTTTGAAACGCCACTTGACCCCAGGAAATATATTACCTGCAAGTAACGGAATGGCCCCGTAAAGGGATCGGGCGGATGATCAAAGCGGCATTTCCATCACATAATCATTCATAAAAAACCCGTTGCCGATATCATTGTTTTCTTCACGCACAACGGTAAACCCGATTTTTTCATAGAACGCCATGGCCTTATTGTTACGATTCACATTGAGCCGCATGGTGGTTCCATTCTTCGCCTTCATGGCCTTCGCCAGCTGCGTTATAACATACCGGCCGGTGCCACGTCCCTGCTGGGTTGCAAGTATGTAAATCTTGTGCAGTTTGAATACACCTGGCTCAACCTGTCCGAACGCGGCAAAACCGACAGCTTCCACGCCATCATACACGAGCACAAACTCCTGTTCAGTTTCCATCTGCTTACGCAATACTTTTTCGTCGTACATCAGTGCAAGCATGTAACGTATCTGTTCTTCCGTCAGGATTTCCCGGTAAGTGTCGGGCCAGATCCGCATGGTAAGGTCCCTGATCAGCGGTATATCGGTAGGGTAGGCCCGACGAAGGGAAAGTGTTTCCGTGGGGTTGTATGTCTTCTGTGAAAGTGTACGGTGGATCCGGATATGTTTCAGGCTCAGTTTTACTCCCACAACAAATGATACCACTGCCCCGGCAAACAGCAGCAGGTCGGACACATACTCTTTTACATTCGGGTTGCCCTGCAGGAATAAAAAGAAATCGTAAAGCCCGTGAAAGAAAGCCGCAAACAGCAACCCTTTCAGCAGCAGGAGGCTTTTGCCCGCATGGGCAAATTTTGCACGGCCGGCAAAGTAACCCATCACCACGCCAAAGCTGGCGTGGGCGGGTACTGCCAGGAACATCCGCAGCCAGGCGGTACCGATACCAAATTTCTGTACATAAAAAATATTTTCCAGTGTGGCAAACCCCATGCTGATGACTACCGAGTACACGATGCCATCAAGTGGTTCGTCAAAACTCTTGCGGCGGTATGCGTAAAAACGGAGGATAATGAATTTAACCAGTTCTTCTGTCAGTGCCACCACAATGAATGCAGTTGCTGCCACGCCGGTAATGCTGTTGTCGAATGAACGCATGAAGACTTCCTCCGTGATTGCAGCAGGTATAATCATTACCGCACCGAGGATAAAGGCCAGCAGCAGGTTTCGTTTCGGTTCACGGTTGTAGGCGTCACGGTGGAAGATGTAAAGGCAGATGGCCAGGCCAGGTGCAATGGCAAGGGCAATAAGTACCATTCGGAAAGTTTAAGTGATTGGGGCAACTTCCAAATATAAAAAAAGTGCCCGGTGATCGGGCACTTTTATCAGGAGGGGCTGGCTGGATTACAGACCCATTTTCTTTTTGAGGTTGGAGTCGATGGCATCGAGGAACTCTTCCGTGTAAAGGTAGTCCTTGCCATGTTCCACTTTTGGTTTGATGGTGATGGCCAGGTCTTTCGTCATTTTACCTTCTTCCACCGTTTCGATACATACCGCTTCCAGTGCATTGGCGAAATCGATCAGTGGCTGGTTGCTGTCCAGTTTACCACGGAAGGCCAGGCCGCGTGTCCATGCAAAGATGGAAGCGATCGGGTTGGTCGAAGTCGGGTTGCCCTTCTGGTGTTCGCGGTAGTGACGGGTAACGGTTCCGTGGGCAGCTTCTGCTTCCATGGTTTTGCCATCAGGTGTTATAAGTACAGAAGTCATCAGTCCGAGTGAACCAAAACCCTGTGCAACGGAATCGCTCTGCACATCGCCATCATAGTTCTTACAGGCCCAGATGAATCCGCCGTTCCATTTCATAGCACTGGCCACCATGTCATCGATCAGGCGGTGCTCATAGGTAATACCCGCTTCAGCAAACTTTGCCTTAAACTCGTTTGCATAAATATCCTGGAAAATATCCTTGAAACGTCCGTCATATTTTTTCAGGATGGTGTTTTTTGTAGAGAGATACAGCGGCCATTTTTTGGAAAGCGCCATATTCATACAACTGCGGGCAAAGCCGGCAATGCTGTCGTCGGTGTTGTACATGGAAAGCGATACACCCGGTCCCTTAAACTGGTACACCTCGTGTTCGATCACCTTGCCGTCTTCTCCTTCAAATTTTACGGTGAGTTTGCCTTTACCCGGAACTACAAAATCCGTTGCGCGGTACTGGTCACCAAAGGCGTGGCGGCCAACAATGATCGGGCGGTCCCAGGTGGTTACCAGACGGGGGATGTTCTTGATTACAATCGGTTCGCGGAACACGGTTCCATCAAGGATGTTGCGGATGGTGCCATTCGGGCTTTTCCACATCTGCTTCAGCTTGAATTCGGTTACACGGTCCTCATCCGGTGTAATGGTGGCACATTTAATACCTACCCCATATTGTTTGATCGCGTTGGCTGCATCGATAGTTACCTGGTCATTGGTTTCATCGCGGTATTCCACGCCAAGGTCATAATACTTTATGTCAAGTTCCACATAAGGGAGAATCAGCTTGTCCTTGATAAATTTCCAGATGATCCTTGTCATCTCATCGCCATCCAGTTCCACTACCGGATTAGTAACCTTGATCTTTTGGGCCATAATTTGGTTTTTTGAGTTTAATACAATCTGCCGGGAAGGGGCAGGGTCGCAAATCTACAATATATCAGGTCTATTTGAGCGCATGGGTTTTCCGGGAACGTAGCCGCGGGAAAAAAAACATTGCTGCCGGCCTTTTGGCCAGTTATTTGACGTAACTTTTACACAATGGAAACCATAAGACCCTTTTTAGGTTACCTGCGGCGGTTTGTGAATCTGACCGACGACGAATTCAACAAATGCCTGCTCCCTGTCATCAAGGTGCGGCGTTTCCGGAAAAAGGAACTCCTGACGAAAGAGGGGGAAGTGGAGAACAATTTCAATTTTATTGCGAAGGGCCTGGTCCGCAAGTATTACAAATCGCATAAGTCGGAGATCAATACGCAGATCTCCACAGAAGGCCATATCATCCTGAGCCAGGAGTCTTTCCACAGCCGGCAGCCATCAGAGTATTATATTGAAACGATTGAACCAAGTACAGTGGTGTCGATCCGTTATGATGACCTGGAGGAAGTTTACCGCAAATCAAAAAAAATGGAGCACCTGGGCCGGCTGATCATTACGCACACCATGGTGATCAAGGATCGCTGGCAGATGCAGATGGTGAAGATGACGCCTCGGGAAAGGTTCCTGCATTTTGTGGAGAGGAACCCGGAGTTACTCCAGCGTGTGCCGCAGAAATTCCTGGCCACTTACCTGAATATAAAACCGGAAACGTTCAGCCGCTTCAAACACCTGTTACGTACGCATTCCAAGAAGGACGCGGCGTAGTTCCACTTCGTGGATGA
>SDZZ01000811.1 GCA_004173255.1 Chitinophagaceae bacterium
GCGTAGTGCCCTTGAATTTGTACCGGAGTTTTACAATCTTCTGCGAACCGGTGGTCGTGAAACGCGCCGTAGGCAGGAATGTAGCCGTCCAGATCTGGTCCTGCAGTTTACGCGCACTGATTTCCACTTCGCTGCCAACCTGCGTGCCGCTCTCATCCCAGGCTGTTACGAGCGCAGCGGTAGGAGTCATCCGTTGTTCATTCGTGGTCACGGCATACGCCCGGTCAAAATTCACGGAGATGATATCGTTGACGGCCACCTTTGCAGGGAAAATGCGGAGCATGGAGGGTACGAATACCAGTGCATCGAATTTGAAAATTTCGTAGTTCGCCGTTTGTTTGGTGCCATCCTGGGATTTAACCAGGAAACCAAAATTCTTCAGCTGGGCAGGGCTTTTCCCAAACATGGCGGTACCGGTAAACCGGAAGGTCCATTTATTGCCTCCTGCTGAACTGAACCGGGCTGCTTCAGGCGAATTGGTCCAGGATGTGTTCACGATACCGTCTCCACCTCCTTCGTTGATATTCGAGAAGATCCAGATAAAGGCGGTTGCTGCTCCGGCCATGGGGGTACCGGTAACATCCACTGTGATCGTCACCTCATCTTCTGCCGTGAAAGTCGATGGCGAAAATGTCGGGTTTTGAGCGAAGCCCGTTACTGCCAGGCCAAGCATCAGTATGGATAAAATAATCTGTTTCATATGCAGGCAGTTATTGTTTGGTGAATTCATAGATGTACGACATAACCAGTTTCTCGCCTTCTTTCCGCTGAACGGTAAGACTCAGGTTTTTTTCCGCGGCCACGGGATATGATCCAAGTGTGATCACATCGGCCGAAGCGCCGGTTCCCAATGTGACCTTGCCTGGATAAATGGGGTCATCCACTACCCATGCACCAGAAGCTGTTTTCAGGATCTGCGGGGCATTACCCTGTGTGCTGCTGTAGGTGGTGGGACCGGATCCATCCACATTCAGTGTCAGCACAAAATCCGAATAAGGGAAAATGCTGGTGAGGTCAAGGTCCCGGAACGGGAAACCTTTCAGTGTGGCCTCCTCATCACGCTGGGTTACTTTGGTAAGTTTCCAGGTGCCACCAAGCGACTGTACAATATTTCTTACTTCGCCTGCTTCCTTGTGTGCATCAGGCTGGCAGCCTGCGGCAAGGACGACGAATACCAGGTATATCAGTTTATTTTTCATTTTTCTCGTTTGTTAAGTTTTAGAAACAACCTCCTTCAGGAT
>SDZZ01000812.1 GCA_004173255.1 Chitinophagaceae bacterium
TTGCCGGGTAGGTAAAGTCGTCTGGGAACACGTCGATCAGTTTTACTACGAAATCGGCATCGGTGCCCGACATGCTGACGACCAGGTCGGCTATTACCGGGCCTGCAAGGGTGAGGTCTTCTTTTAATTCATCCATCTGGAAACTGAGTACATCCGGCCTGCGGGAAGCGAAGCGCTGATCATCCGTCATGTATTCCCGGGTGCGGCGGTTGTGTACATCTTCCGTGTAGGGCACCGGGTGAGCAGGATCGCTGATGTATTCTGAAAATGAGATGGTGCCGGATGGTGCGCCGGTAAACTGCAGTTTGTTATTTACATCAATGAACATATTTGTGTACTGCACATTTGCCGGAGGCCATACCGGTAGTTTGCGCCATTCGTTTTCCCCGGTAAAAAAGATATTGGCTTCGGCGATAGCGTCTACGTTTCCTTTATTTTTCAGGTAGTAATTGAAGAAGGGAATCTCCAGGTTTTGCTGGTACCATTCTGCCGTATTTGAGCCGAAGCGAACATTTCCCAAATAGCTTCCCTCGCGGCCCCATTGCCCGTGGTACCAAGGGCCCATTACGATCTTGCTGTTTGTTTGCGGACTCTGGGTTTCGTTTGCTTTGTAGCTATTCCAGGCACCCCAGCAATCTTCTGCATCAAAGAGGCCGCCTACCCATAACATGGCGGGTTTAACATTGTACAATCCAACCCTGGCATTGCGCGCCTGCCACCAGGCATCGTAGTTAGGATGTTTGTACATTTCATGCCAGAACTTTATGCTGTCACCGATAAGCCGGGATAAGTTTTTTATAGCGCCGGTTTCCAGGAAGAATTTATAATTGTCTTTGATGGGTGTGGAGAAGCCCGGGCCATAATCCTTTGTAGGGGCGGGATGCGGCTTGCCGAAGGTTGGGTAGAATGCAAAGCCATCCATCTGGAAGAAAGCGCCTTTGTGATGAAAGTCGTCACCAATGAACCAGTCTGTAACCGGCGCCTGCGGACTAACTGCCTTCAATGCAGGGTGACCGCTAAGGGCAGCTTCTGTTGAATAAAATCCAGGGTAAGAGGTTCCCAGCACACCCACATTGCCATTGTTGTTCGGAATGTTTTTCAGCATCCAGTCAATAGCATCATAGGTATCGCTGGCTTCATCAATATCTTTCTTTGTTTTTTTGTTTTTGATGAAGGGACGCACATCTTCAAATTCGCCTTCACTCATGTAGCGGCCGCGCACATCCTGGGTTACGAC
>SDZZ01000285.1 GCA_004173255.1 Chitinophagaceae bacterium
AGCCTTCGGTAGCAGCAATCTGTGTTTGTTTTTATGTCGGCGGCGGGGCGTGGTAACAGACCAACCTGCCCGGCGGCCCTAATGACTACTTAATCTAATTAAGCAGCCATGGCATACTGAGTATTGCCATTTGAAGTTTGAATATTCAGATTAAAGTGCTAATTATCCAACGCACTACATGCTTACACTCTCAAAGATCTATGCTGTCGAAACCTGTACAGCCCCAGTTATTTACTTTAACGACTTACAAAAATACGTGATTGGCGGGAGAATTCCATCCTGGTAAGGACCTGCACCACACCAGGGTTCCTGAAAAACCATACCGATCAATGCGGCACCTGCCGCAAGGGCAGGCTGGTCAGGCATCGCGACTGCTTTACTTTTTACCCCATCCCAACCAGTCGTTCCCGTTGGCATACAACATCAGCGCGAGAAGCAATACCATCCCGACCAGTTGGGCATACTCCAGGAACTTCTCGTTCGGCTTGCGCCCGCTGATCATTTCATACAACGTGAACATCACATGACCACCATCCAGCGCAGGAATTGGCAACAGGTTCATGAACGCCAGTATTACCGACAGGTAAGCCGTAAAACGCCAGAATGATTCCCAGTCCCACTCGCTCGGGAATGCATTGGCGATTGCCTTGAATCCACCTACACCTTTATAACCACCTGTTTTTGGGTTCAGGATTTTTTTGAACTGGTCAATGTATTCACCGAGTGTATTGCCTGTTTTTTTAACGCCTGCGGGGAACGCTTCAAAAAAACCATATTTGGTTACATTCAGCTTAACCCAGCCAAGGCTGTCCATTTCTTCCCAGCCACCAAGACCGTAAAGGTTCACTCCCAACAGGCCTGTGCTGTCGACCGTTGTAGGGAACGTTATGGTTTCCCCGTTCCGGCGCACCACTATGCTGACCGGTTTGCCTTTCCTTGAATCCAACGCATTCCTCAGTTCGTCGAAGTAGGCAATTTTTTCTGAATCGATGCCAACAATAGAATCGTGCGGACGAAGACCAGCCTTGAACATTTTTGATGTATCGGGCACCATCCTCGCAATTACCGGGAACCGGGGCGCAATCAGGGAAATACGGCCTTCCTTTTTATTCTCGATCAGCTGGCCCAGCAGGTCCTGCGGAATATTCAGTTCAACATTTTTGCCATCGCGCTGTACAGTCATCGATTTATCGGACACGATGATCTTTTTGAGCGTCTGTTCAAAATCGTCAACTGGTTTGTGGTCGATAGCGATGATTTTATCACCACTCCTCAACCCAAGCTTGTACAGCGTTGTATCGGTTACGGCAATCCCATACTTCAGTGACTCGGAAGGGACTTTTTTATCGCCCCAGATCATCAGCACAAAGGCATACACAATGAAAGCAACAAGCACGTTCATAATGATACCTCCCAGCATAATGATCAATCGTTGCCAGGCGGGTTTGCTCCTGAACTCGTAAGGTTTGGCAGGAGCGGCCATCGCTTCCTTATCCATGCTCTCATCGATCATACCGGAGATCTTTACATAACCTCCAAGGGGAAGCCAGCCGATACCGTAAACGGTATCACCGACTTTTTTCTTGACCAGGGCAAACCAGGGATCAAAAAACAGGAAGAACTTTTCAACGCGGCATCCAAACCACCTCGCAGTGATGTAGTGACCAAATTCATGCAGAACAATCAGGATCGACAACGCAAGCACCAGTTGTCCTGCCTTCACTCCCACTACCGCCCAATCAATTGCTAGAAGAACCATATATAAGTTGTATACTTTTAAAATCAGAACCGCAAATATCTGTGAATTGTCATTAATAATACGCTAAATCGGCCACTGAAGGGGTGAACGGTATCCAGAACCTGGATTCCTGCGGAATGACAACGATTATTCTGACCGGAGAGGCGCTTCCGTACCGCGGTTCTTCCGGAATGACAATGGGGATTCTGTCGGAGAAGCTCTTCGGTTCCGTGGTTCCTACGGAATGACAAAACGGGTTCCTACGGAATGACAACACGGGTTCCTCCAAAATGACAATACGGTTCATCCAGAATAACCGGGATTCCTCCGGATGACAACCAGGTAATCCGCCGGTCTCAAAGCCTCATCAGGTCGGCCGCGTAACTTCTCGCCTGTCCGTCGCTTTCGTAATACTCTTCCAACGTCGGGTTTTCCACAAACGCGATCTTCTGCATAGTCTTTTCAATCACATCCGTCATATCGAGAAAGTTCACCCTGTTGCGGAGGAAAGCATATACGGCAATTTCGTTCGCGGCGTTCATCACTGCAGGCAGGTTACCACCTTTGTTCAATGCCTCGATGGAAAGGGCGAGGTTCCGGAACGTGCGCAAATCGGGCTCTTCAAATGTAAGCGTGTTGAATTTCCGGAAATCAAGCCTCGGGAATTCATTAGGCAGGCGTTTGGGGAAGGCAAGCGCATACTGGATCGGCAATTTCATATCGGGAATTCCCATCTGAGCCTTGATGCTGCCGTCTTCAAACTGCACCATACTATGGATAATACTCTGCGGATGCACCACCACCTGGATCTGTTCCGGTGTAAGGTTGAACAACCATTTTGCCTCGATCATCTCCAGGCCTTTGTTCATCAGTGTAGCCGAGTCGATACTGATCTTGGCACCCATGGTCCAGTTCGGATGCTGCAGGGCATGTTCGCGTTTTACATTCACCAGGTAGTTTGGCTTGCGCCCGAGGAACGGTCCGCCGGAAGCAGTAAGGATCACCTTCTCCACCTTGTTGCGGGTTTCACCCACCAGGCACTGGAAAATAGCGGAATGCTCCGAGTCGACCGGGATCACCGGTACCCGCTGCTCTACTGCAGTGCGCATTACAATATCACCCGCCACCACCAGCGTTTCCTTGTTAGCAAGTGCCACCGCCTTGCCGCTGGAAATGGCGCTGAGTGTGGGCTTCAGCCCGGCATAACCGACTATGGCTGCCAGCATCAGGTCATAACAATCCATGGCCGCCACCTCGTCGAGTGCTTTCTCACCGGCAAACACTTTGATATCGGTGGAACTCAGCTGGCTTTTGACCTTGTCATACTTGCGGTCATCCCCGATCACTACAATGTTGGGGTTACACTTGATGGCCTGTTCAATGAGCAGGTCTTCATTGCCATGTGCCGTCAGCACTTCCACCGAAAACTTATCAGGATGCGCTGCAATCACTTCCAGGGCCTGCGTTCCAACCGAACCGGTGGAACCAAAAATGGCAATGCGACGTATGTTTTGTTGTTGTTCAGACATTCTTAATCCATTTCTGCAAACTGGCCCAGGTCATCGGCTATCTTACGGTCGTTACTCAGTCGCGGCACCTTGTTCTGCCCGCCGAGTTTGCCGATCGATTTCATATAATCGATAAAGCCGTTTTTCCTTACTGCCGTCAGCTTGAGGGGTTTTAATATATTACCAGTAATGAGGTCATCATAATACACGTTCTTATTCCGCAGGTTCTCGTCCACTTTTTTGGCAAACTCTGCCATGTCGCCCGGTTTGTTTTCAAACTCGATAAACCATTCGTGGTACGACTTGCCATCGCCCGGACTTACAAACGGAGCCACCGTAAACTCAGTGATGCTCACATTCGTTTCGCGGGCTGCCTTCAGCAAACTATGTTCCACTTCTTCGCCGATCACATGTTCGCCAAAAGCTGAAATGAAATGTTTAGTGCGTCCGGTAACCAGCAGCCGGTACGGGTTTACTGAAACAAACTTCACAGTGTCCCCAAGGTTATAACCCCAGAGGCCGGCGTTACTGTTGATGATCATGGCATAGTTTTCACCCACCTGCACGTCCTTCAGTGAAATCCGTTTCGCATCGGCATTACCGATCTCCCCTGCCGGAACAAACTCAAAGAAGATCCCGCTGTCTGTATTCAGCAGCAGCCCTTCGGCGTCCTGCGAATCCTGGAAAGCAAAAAAACCTTCACTGGCGGGGAACAATTCAATCGAATCTATTTTGCGCCCAACACTTTCGAATAGTTTGGCTTTGTACGGTTCAAAGTTGACACCACCCTGCACCATCACACTGAAATCGGGGAAGATGTCGCCCACCTTCTTACCCGTCCGGCGTATCAGTTCATCAAAGTACATCTGCATCCATGGCGGTATGCCGCTGATCAGCGTCATGTTCTTATTGATGGTTTCATCCACGATTTTGTTCAGCTTGGTTTCCCAATCGTCGATGCAGTTCGTTTCGTACGAGGGCAGCTGGTTGGTGCGCAGGTACTGAGGGATGTGATGGTTTACAATACCGCTGAGACGGCCGGTAGGAATATCACCCACCCTTTCAAGTACCGGCGAGCCGGACAGGAAAATCATTTTGCCATCGGCAAAAGAAGTGTTGCCGGTCTGCGCCATATAACAAAGCAGGGCATTCCGGGCAGTATTGATATGGTTGGGGATAGAGTCCTTGGTGATCGGGATGTACTTGGTACCGCTGGTAGTACCGGAAGTTTTGGCGAAATAGATTGGACGGCCTTTCCAGAGTACATTGTGTTTGCCCTGCTTGATCATATCAATATAGGGCTTCATCTGTTCATAGTCCCGGATCGGAATGGCCTGCCTGAATTCCTCGTACGTTTTGACAGATTCCAGCCCATTTTGCTTCCCGAACTCGGTGCTGCGCCCGATTTTCAATAAATTTTCGAGGATCGCCTGCTGATCCTGTACCGCGGTCGTCATTCCCTTCCTGATACCTTTATATATATAGGAAGCGAAGGGTTTTGCCAGGAAAGACTTGATTTTCAACTCTTAATGTTTATTTTTGAACGAACATCGGCTCCCGTTCCCAGGGTTATGGCAACGCATCGGGGACCAGATTGGCAAAGATAAAGGATGACCCGGGTTAACATCGGGATTTAGCATATTTAAAACTTTGACATTCCGTTTGCCAGTTCATCTTTTCTCCTTACTTTTGCATCCCTAATTTTAGCATATGATAGCAGTAGTAAAAATAGCCGGACAGCAGTTCAAAGTTGAAAAAGACCAGACTTTGTACGTCCCTCATCTTGAAGGAAATGCTGGCGATAAAGTAGAACTGGAAGTTCTCCTGGCTGACGCCAATGGTCAGTTGTCTGTCGGGTCATCTATCGGCGCGAAAGTGCAGGCGGAGATCCTTGACCATGTAAAAGGTGATACCGTGATTGCCTATAAGCAGAAAAGAAGGAAGGGCTTTCACAAAAAGAAAGGTCACCGTACTGCATATACACAGATCAAAGTAACAAACATCGCTTAACCAGTTATTGATCCGGGGTATTCCCGGGTATAACTTTTAAACAAATAATCATGGCACATAAGAAAGGTGAAGGTTCAGTAAAGAACGGCCGGGACTCACAAAGCAAACGCCTTGGAGTAAAAATCTTCGGTGGTCAGCCGGCTATCTCTGGTAACATCATCATCCGTCAGCGCGGAACAGAATATCATCCTGGTAAAAACGTAGGTGTTGGACGCGATTTCACACTGTTTGCATTAGGTGATGGTATTGTTGAGTTCCGTAAAGGACGTAATAACAGGACCTATGTTTCGGTAAATCTTGCCGAACCAACCGAGGTTGTTGCAGAAGCGTAAATCTTTGACCTGGCCAATTTTTGTGGAAAAAAATTTTGTTAGTAAAAAAAGATTATTATTTTTACTAACGATAACCCATTCTACTAAACATTAAATTCTAACAAAAATGGCAACAAAGAAAAAAGCCGCTAAAAAAGCAGCTCCAAAAAAAGTAGCAAAGAAAGCCGTAAAGAAAGCTGCTCCTAAGAAAGTAGCTAAGAAGAAGGCTGCAAAAAAGAAGTAATTAATTACCTCTTTTGAAAATAACAGAGTCCCGACCGCAAGGTTGGGACTTTTGCTTTTAATACCCTTCCCGTTGTAAATTGCAATCCATGAACAACGCAGAAATCGCTGAAAATTTTTCGCTGCTGTCCAAGCTCATGGACATCAATGGCGAAAATTCGTTTAAGACGAAAACCTACTC
>SDZZ01000286.1 GCA_004173255.1 Chitinophagaceae bacterium
ACTTCCAGAACCAGTTTAGCTTCCTGCCTTCGCCATTTGCCGGATGGCTTGACTGTCGCGCCAAAGCCCCGTTTATTTCCTTAACTTTGCCCACTTTTAGAATAGCTATGACCGGTAAATACAAAGAATTCACAGGCCTCAACCTGCCCTCATTTGAGCAGGAAATACTTTCCACCTGGACAGCGGAGAAAGCGTTTGAAAAAAGCGTTTTCCTGCGTGAAGGTGCCACCCCTTTTGTTTTTTATGAGGGTCCGCCCAGTGCGAACGGTATGCCCGGCATTCACCACGTGATTTCGAGGACGCTGAAAGACCTGGTCTGCCGCTACAAAACCATGAAAGGATTCCAGGTAAAACGAAAGGGCGGATGGGATACGCATGGCCTGCCCATTGAGCTGGGTGTTGAAAAGGAACTGGGTATAACCAAGGAAGACATCGGGAAGAAGATCAGCGTGGAGGAATACAACCAGAAATGCCGCGAGGCGGTGTTGCGTTATAAGGACAAGTGGGATGATATCACCCGCAAAATGGGATACTGGGTCGACCTGAATGAACCTTATATCACCTTCAAGAATGAATATGTCGAAACACTCTGGTGGTTACTGAGTGAATTATATAAAAAAGGATTGCTGTACGAAAGTGTGAGCATCCAGCCTTATTCGCCTGCCGCGGGTACAGGGTTAAGTTCGCACGAGCTGAACCAGCCCGGCTGTTACAAGGATGTAAAAGATACCAGCGTGGTGGCCATGTTTGAACTTTCAGCGGCAAACACCCTGAAAGCCGGAGGCAATGCGGCGAACGTACTGGAAAAAATCAGGGGTGCCATTGATACAGACTCGAACAAGGGCGGGGTATTCTTTGTTGCCTGGACCACCACACCATGGACCCTCCCTTCCAACCTTGCGTTGACGGTAGGTCCGAATATCGAATACGTGCTGGTGCAGACATTCAATCCATATACCCACGAGCCCATCAATCTCATACTTGCCAAAGCCTTGCTGGGCAAGTACTTCAAGGCAGAGAACGAAGGGATGGATTTTGCGGAATACAAACAGGATGGCAAAAACCTGCCGTACAGGATCCTGACGTCGTTCAGGGGCCAGGATCTCGAGGGCGTACGGTACGAACAGCTGCTGCCATACGAATCCAATTCCCCTGCGGTGATTGAAGACCTGACACCCGGAGCAAAACCGTTCCAGGTGATTGTCGGCGATTTCGTAACCACCGAAGATGGTACCGGTATAGTGCATACTGCACCGGCCTTTGGTGCCGATGACTTCCGCGTAGGAAAGAAAAATAATATCGGGATCCTGACCATGGTCGACAGGCAGGGTAAGTTTATCGACGGCCTCGGTGAATTCAGCAACCGTTATGTAAAGGATTATACCAACGACCCGGCTTACGCCGACGTCAATGTAGATATCTCCGTTAAGCTCAAGAAAGAGAACCGGGCTTTCAAGGTGGAAAAGTATGAACACAGTTATCCGCACTGCTGGCGTACCGACAAGCCCGTCCTGTATTACCCGCTGGATGCCTGGTTTATTAAAACGACTGCCATGCGTGACCGCATGGTGGAACTGAACCGGACCATCAACTGGAAGCCGAAGTCAACCGGTGAAGGCCGCTTTGGTAACTGGCTCGAGAATATGGTGGACTGGAACCTCAGCCGCAGCCGTTTCTGGGGTACCCCGCTGCCGATCTGGAAAACAGTGGATGAACATGATCAGTTTATTGAACTGCGTGATGGGGGCGAACAGAAATGTATCGGTACAGTGGCTGAGCTGAATGCAGAAATCCGGAAGGCAAGTGATAAACTCGGTGGCGATGTAAATAAAAACTATCTCCACGAAGGAATCCTCGACCTGCACAAACCCTATGTGGATGAAATCATCCTGGTAAGTGACACCGGTAAAAGAATGCGTCGTGTACCCGACCTGATCGACGTGTGGTTCGACAGCGGTGCCATGCCCTATGCCCAGCTTGGTTTACCAGATACCAGTTCGAATGAATTTGGTCCGCTGTCGCCGGAGAATTTTTTCAAATACCATGGCAAGTCGAAGGAATCGTCGCTGGACAATGCCGGCAACCTCGATGGCGCATCCTATCCGGCCGACTTCATCGCTGAAGGGGTTGACCAGACGCGTGGCTGGTTTTATACCCTGCATGCAATCGCTGGTCTCCTGTTCGATTCGGTAGCCTACAAATCCGTTGTCAGTAACGGACTGGTGCTCGACAAGAACGGAAACAAGATGAGTAAACGTCTTGGCAATGTGGTTGATCCGTTTGCTACCATCGAACAGTTTGGTGCTGATGCCACCCGATGGTACCTGATCACGAATGCATCTCCCTGGGACAACCTGAAATTTGACATGGAGGGAATCAAGGAAGTACAGCGTAAATTCTTTGGTACCTTATATAATACCTACCAGTTTTTTGCCCTGTATGCCAATGTGGACGGTTTCTCCTTTAAGGAGGCTTATGTTCCGCTGAAGGACCGGCCCGAAATTGACCGCTGGATTATCTCCAGCCTGAATACCGTGATCCGGAAGGCCACTGCCTACATGGATGACTATGAGCCAACCCAGGCTGGTCGCGTTATTGAAGACTTTGTGGATGAACATTTAAGCAACTGGTATGTCAGGTTATGCAGGCGCCGGTTCTGGAAGGGCGAGTATTCGGCTGACAAGATCAGCGCGTACCAGACCCTGTACGAGTGCCTGGAAACGCTGACCCGGCTGATCGCACCCATTTCCCCGTTCTTCAGTGACACCATTTTCCGGAACCTCGAGGCCGTAACCGGCAAGCTTAAAGCTGAATCGGTGCACCATGCAGATTATCCTGTCGTGAACGACAACGCTATCGACGAACTGCTGGAGGAACGGATGCAGCTGGCGCAGGATGCGTCGTCGCTGATCCTGTCGCTTCGCAAGAAGGTGAACATTAAAGTACGCCAGCCACTCCAGCGTGTGCTGATCCCGGTGATGAACGACCGCATGAAACCACAGCTCGAAAAAGTGGAAGACCTGATCAAGGCCGAGGTGAATATCAAAACGATCGAGTTCCTTGCGGCCGACAACAATTTCATCAGCAAGAAGATCAAACCAAACTTTGTGACCCTCGGTAAAAAGCTGGGAAGCAAAATGAAAGCGGTGACTGCAGCGCTTGCGAAATTCACACAGGAAGATATTTCCAGGTTGGAAAAAGAAGGGGAATATAATTTGTCAATTGATGGCGAACCCGTAATATTACAGATAACCGATGTGGATATCAGCAGCGAGGATATCCCGGGCTGGACGGTAGCAAACAAGGGCCAACTTACTGTGGCTCTGGACATTACACTTACACCAGAATTAGAAGCGGAGGGTCATGCGAGGGAGTTCGTGAACAGGATCCAGAAGATCCGTAAGGACAGTGGTTTTGAGCTCACTGACCGGATAGACGTTACCGTGGAGGCAACAAACGGTATCAAAGACTCATTGGCACAGTTTAAAGACTATATTTGCGCCGAAATTCTGGCGGATAAGCTGGACCTGGTACCGGAATTAAACGATGGTACACAGATCGACCTGAACGATGTAATGCTAAAAGTGATTGTATTAAAAAAAGGGTAATCTATGGCAATTAAAAAGAAACAGGCTCCAAAAAAAGCCGCCAAACCCGCCCCTAAAGCCGCTCCTAAAAAAACAGTGGCCAAGAAAACCGTGAAAAAAACAGCACCGGCAAAACCTGCTCCAAAGGCAGCCGCCAAACAACCCGTTAAGGCTTCCAAGCCAGCACCGGCCAAGAAACCCGTTGCCAAACCAGCTCCCAAGGCTGCGCCGGCAAAAGCGGTAAAGGCCGAGGCGGTGAAAAAGCCAACGCCTGCCCCGGTATCAAAACCGGCGGCAAAGGCCGCTCCTGCGAAACCTGAGGTAAAGGCGGCACCGGCACCGGTTGCTGCTGCACCAGCCCCTCCTGTCAAAGCTGCCCCCAAAAAAGGAGGTTTTGATCCGCAATCATTGGTGACCATTAAACCAACTGCCAAACCGGTTGTTAAGAAAGAACCGCCGAAGCCGATGAAGGTAGTGATACCGAAAACTACGGCGAAAGGCAACGTGAAGTATGAACCCGAATTTACCAAATCAGTTTTAGATACCCCTATGTACGAATACAGCGGACCTACAATGAGATACTCCGATTCAGACCTGACCGAGTTTAAGGAGATCATCAATAAAAAATTAGACGCAGCCAAGAAAGAGCTGGCATACCTGCAGGGCCTTATTACCCGTCGCGATGAAGGTGGCGATGTGGATGAAGCGCGCTACATGACCATGGAAGATGGAAGTGTAAGTATGGAGCGTGAGCAGCTGAGCCAGATGGCCAGTCGCCAGATCACATTCATCGATCACCTCGAAAAGGCGATCATGCGTATTGAAAACAAGACCTATGGTGTTTGCCGTGTTACCGGTAAGCTGATCGACAAGGCGCGTTTACGTGCCGTGCCGCATGCTACGCTGAGTATCGAAGCCAAACAAATGATGAATAAGTAGTTCAACTTAGTTTCATAATACAAGGCTCCTGCAAGGGAGCCTTTTTTATTTGCGATCGGCTGGAAGGGCCTGCTGCCGGGCCTTCCGGCCTGCTTAATTGTCTGTTAATTTTTTTCACTTATCTGCCGGGGTTGTGAGTATTTTTCCTTTACCTTTAAAGAGGCCCAAAAAAAGCCAACACCAGCTGACTATTTCAGACAATCATTAATTGCCAAAATCAACATTATGAGAAAGTTCCGATCGCTGTCCCTGCTTTTCCTTGCCATTTCTTTTGTCACAGCCAGCTGCACCAAGGAAGGTCCTGAAGGTCCTGTGGGCGCAAGCGGTGTCCAGGGTCCGGCTGGTCCGGCAGGCCCTGCTGGTCCTGCAGGTCCGAGCGGTGGTGCTACCTACTCTCCATGGGTGTCCACAGTGGAAGCTGACTGGGTACTTGGCTATCTTCCCCCGAACGAATACAATTGTTCAAATGTGTACGTAAGAAATGCACCAGGAATTACCCAGGCAATCATGGACCAGGGCGTCGTACTTACTTATGGAAAAAATTTCACCATTGGTGCGGATGACCGCATGCCCCAGCCCGCACTGCTTCCCTACCTCGAGAATTTTAACGGACAGCATTATGGTTCTATCCTCCGCACCGGTCAGATCGTTTTTACATATGATCCTGCCAGCGGTATGGATCGTCCGGTTGAACAGCTTGCCGGCATTGCATATCGTTACATCATACTGCCAGGCACTATTCCCGGCGGAAAAGGAAGTTCCTTCATGGAACCAAGTTTTGCAGGCCACACAATCACTGACCTGAAAAAAATGAGCTACGATGAAGTTGTTGCGGCACTCAACATACCTGCCGACGGAACGAATATCCAGTAAGAAAGTTTTTACCACACAGTATAACGGTCCCGGATAACGGGGCCGTTTTTTTTGCGTGAAGAATAATACATTTGCTCATGACCATCTATTTCGAATACGACAAGTCACAGGTGATCCAGGCACTCCGTTACCATTTTATCAGTAAGGCAGAGATCAGGATCATGATTATACTGGTGAATGTTTTCGCCATCCTGTCCATCGTTTTATATGCGTTGAAAAAGATCGGGCCCGGCCCTTTCCTGGTAGGTGCCACATTATGGATTGTGCTGATGATCAGTTTCTGGTTCCTGTTGCCCTATATTGTATATCGCAGGGCCGTAACCTTCAAACACGCGTTCAGCATGCACTTCAGGGAAAATAATTTCGAACTGGAACATGAACACGGTTCAAGGCCATGGGCATACACTGCGCTTGCATATTATCTCGAGAGCCCCCATTTTTTCCATCTTTATTTCGACAGCCGTTCATTCCTGCTGGTTCCGAAGAATGCAAAGATGGGTGCGTCGGATGTGTCCGACCTGCGTAAGATCCTCAGTGAAAATGTAAAGAAGAAATAAGGCTACAGCATCTTTTCCATCAGGTAG
>SDZZ01000287.1 GCA_004173255.1 Chitinophagaceae bacterium
CGGGCTGAGTGTTCTAAAAATAAACGACGGCGCCTACTATGCAACCTGGACGGAGTATGTCACCAGCCTTGCTTTACATAACTTACTTTTTCCTTCAACGACATATTCACTGGTTGGCTTTACTGATTCAAACAACCATGCGGCCAGCGATCCGGGTTTGTCAGTAGTGCTTAAACAACCGTTTATTGAAGGCGAGCAGGCGGGGTTAGAGAGTATTGAAGAGTACCTGGAGTTTAATGACTTTAAATTAATCAGGCGACAGGATTACTTTAATGCTGAATTTAAAATCGCGCTTGAAGACATGCACGATGAAAATGTAATTTCCAGTAAGGGAGTACTATTCTTTATTGACACCGTATTTTATATCATGGAGTAACCTGAATAAAACAATCCCCGGGTTGCTCCGGGGATTGCTCGTGTAACTGTATTCCTGATGGATTCCAATCGGCTTCTCAGTTCGACAACTTCCGGAACTCCAGTGGCGACATCTTCGTTTTATTTTTAAACAACTTGTGAAATGATTGCGGGTAGTCAAACCCCAGCTGGTAGGCCACTTCACTCACCTGCAGGTCCGTAGCCGACAACAGGCTTTTTGCTTTTTCAATCAGCCGGTAGTGGATATGCTCCTGGGCTGTTTGTCCGGTAACTGACCGCAGCATGTCGCTGAGGTAACCCGGTGAAATATTCAAGCGTGCCGCCACGTCCTGGACAGTAGGAATCCTGGCACCCTCCGGTGTTTTATCACTGAAATATTCAAGCAATATCTTTTCCATCCGCATCAGGATGCCATCATTCGCTGCTTCGCGCGTTTTGAACTGACGCACATAAAACCGGTTGCTATACTGCAGCAATAAATCTATCTGGGCAATAATGATATCCTTGCTGAAACTATCGTCGGCCGTGTTATATTCCCTTTCGATGGAAACAAAGATCTCTTCTACCGCGACGCGCTCTGTCTCGGACAAATGAAGCGCTTCATTGATCTCATACGCGAAAAAGCCATAGCCATTCATTTTATCCGCCAGCACCGAGCCGTTGATAAAATCCGGATGGATAATTAAACTATACCCGCCTGCCGGCGCAGAACCCACATCCATTTTTTTCAATAATTGTCCGGGCGAAATAAAAGACATGATGCCCTTGTCAAAGTCGTAGAAACCCTGACCATACCTCAACTTCCCATCGAAGTCAGTCTTGACAGCAATACAGTAAAACCCAAGTGTGAAAGCCTGCAGTTTTACCAGTTCATCATACTTAACAGTGTTGTGTGGGAAAACGGTGATCAGCGGATGCCTGGGCTTGCCCAACCCGAGCAGTTCATGCTGCCGGGCCACAGTGCCGATATGATATGGTTTTTGTGCAGATGCCATAGTGCCTGAATTTAATTACAATGTTTTCATGTCGATTACGAAGCGATACTTCACATCCCCTTTCAACATTCGGTCGTAAGCCTGGTGTATATCCTTTATATCGATCAGTTCGATATCTGAAACGATACCGTGAGCAGCGCAAAAGTCGAGCATTTCCTGCGTTTCCTGCAAACCGCCTGCACCTGAACCAGCAATTACCTTATTTCCCATCGCGAGGGTAAAAGAGGAGACTTCCCATGGTTTCACCGGCATCCCCACGTTGATATAAACACCATTTGTTTTAAGATTGTTCAGGTAGGGATTAATATCGTGATCGTTTGCCACCGTATCGATAATAAAATCGAATCGTTTGGTGGCTGCCTTCATCTGGGCTTCGTCCTTCGACAGCAGGAAATGATGCGCACCCAGTTCCGCTGCAGCAGCCTGTTTTCCTGGCGATGTGCTGATCACGGTTACTTCTGCCCCGAATGCCACGCCAAACTTTACGGCCATGTGTCCAAGACCGCCCAGTCCAACCACAGCGAGTTTATGCCCTTTACCCACACCCCATTTTTTAAGCGGCGAATACGTGGTGATACCTGCACACAGCAACGGTGCAACCCCCGCCAGGTCCAGTTTTGGGGAAATGGAATGGACAAAATCCTCGTTCACTACAATCGTGTTGGAATATCCCCCGTATACGGGGAGGCCATCATGGCCAAGATTGTTGTAAGTCTGCACCGGGCTGACGGTACAAAACTGCTCCTGGTGATTTTTACAATCCTCGCACTCGCGGCAGGAATCGACCATTACTCCCACACCGCCCAGGTCACCGATCCCGAATTTCCTGGCGTGATTGCCTGTTGCAACAATCCGACCCACAATTTCATGCCCCGGGACCATGGGGAAAATACCCGGGAACCATTCATTGCGGGTGAGGTGGACGTCGGTATGGCAGACGCCACAGTAAAGTATCTCGATCTGCACATCGTGCGGGCCAATATCCCTCCGTTCAAATTGCCATGGTGCCAATGAAGATTCGGGGCCTGACGCAGCATATCCTTTTGCCTGGATCATAGTAGTTAATTTAAGACGCAAATCTCCGCGATGTGAAGGCAATATTAATTATCCAAAACAGGGCAACCAGTATCCAAAACCCGGATAGCCGCCCAACCGGCTATATGTGCAGCAACGGCATAGTGCCTTTACGACCGGGCGCAAATGGTTTGCTAGTATTTTCGCTCTGCCTGTCGGGCAAGGCTACGGGATGGCTTTGCATCTGGTTGTTGATGGCGTAGCAGCACGGGCGGGTCGGCAATTAACTATTATTCCAGACATTTGCTTTATGAAACAATTGATCGTAACGCTGGCGGTAGTGTTGATTCATTTATCCGTATTGGGACAGACAGGCAAGAGTGACTCAGCAAGTGTTTCAAAGCCGGACCCTGCACAGAAAACTGATTATTCGGACGACTGGGCACAACTTCGCAAGTACCAGCAGGCAAACAGGACCCTGCCGGCTGGTGATACGAATTCACGTGTGGTCTTTCTCGGCAGTTCCATTTTTGAATTCTGGTCCGAACGGATGCCTGCCTATTTCCAGCAGCACCCGAATTATATCAATCGTGGTATATCGGGCCAGATTTCCGGTCAGTTGCTCATCCGTTTCCAGCAGGACGTCATAGCGCTCCATCCAAAAGCTGTGATCATCCTTGCAGGCAGTAATGATATTTCGGGCGACCGCGGTCATGTCACCGACGAAACCATTCTTAACAATGTGCGTTCCATGGTTGAACTGGCGCGACTTCACCATATCATTCCGGTGATTTGTCTTTATGTACCGGTTGGTGAATATCCCTGGCGAAAAGAAATACAGGCGATTCCAAGGATTAAATCATTGAATGAAAACCTGGCTGCCTTTGCGAAAGAAAACAAGCTTCCCGTGCTTGATTATTTCAGTCCACTGGTTGATGAGCATAACGCGCAGAAGGCCGAACTGACAATTGACGGTGTTCATCCTAATAAGGCGGGTTATGAAAAAATGGCGAAAGCCACGGATGCCGTGTTATCGGGGTTATAAGGGGTCGAACGTTGATTTGTTGATTGACAAAATGATCAGTCGGGATTTTAAGCCGTCCGCCTGGTTTACTGTAACACACCTGCATTTTTCAATGTAATTCCTGCACGTTGTCCATGTACCTGATACGCGTTTTCGATGTACTTCATGTCTGTTTTCCATGTACCTAATACGCATTTTCGATGTACTTCATGTGTGTTTTCCATGTACCTAATACGCATTTTCGATGTACTTCATGTGTGTTTTCCATGTACTTCATGCGCATTTTCGATTTCCCTCGTCCGCATGTTTCAGTTAAACCATACTGCATATCCCTTCCTTCTAAGGTCCAGCGCCAGCTTTTTTTCCATCGCCAGTGCGGCTGTCCTCGTCATCGGAGTTTCATTGATTTCGTGATACAAACTCGGGCGCAGGTAACTGCCATACTTTTTCACAATCGCGGCAGATATGTTATGGCCTTTTTTACTCAGGGCACCGGTCTTGTGTTGTTTATATCGTTCGGCTGGTGTCTTGCTGGTCATACCCACATACAAACATTCAAGCACACCACTAAACTGCGGGTTGGCTTCACGAAACCGCCTGTCCTCGGAAAAAACTTTCCGGGATAATTCAACCACATAGACTTTATAGTTTGCCGATGGCACAGGCAAATGTACAAAAACTGAAAAATGGAAATACTAATTATTTTAGTATTTTCGTCCCGTATCAATCCCATTTTAATCCATGCCCCGCCCACCGCGCTTTGATTACATGTTGCAGAATGGCCTTAACACATGGGTCCGGGGAAGCACTGCGCTTACCGCTGCCCTGGTAAAGCCAAACTTATTTTTGAAGTATAAAGATGGAGATGTCATTGAAGTGGACCTGAACCAGCTGAACCCGGACTACCTGTTACGAAATGTTGCGCCGGACCCTGGTAAATATGCAGACCTGCTTTTACTCTCGCTGGAGCGGGGCATGTTCAGGACCCTGTCCTTTATCGGAATTGAGGACTACCAGTTCACTTATCTTTTCCGCCTGCAGGGAGAAGTATTCCGCAGGCAGGTTAATTATTATTTTTTATCCCGATCCAGGCCTGTTCGTTCGGGCCGGCCCTGATCTTAAATACGGTCAAAAATTTATGTCGCGTCGGATAGATCAATCAGGCCTTCATCTCAAAATGTCAAGGTTCCTTACACGTCCGCTTAAGCAATCAGGCCTTCACATAATGAAGCCCCACGACCCCGCTCTTCAGCGGTGTTGCCTTCAACAGCTTCAGGTTTCTTTTCCCCAGGATATTCTGGTAAACCGGTATTCCCGCACCCAACAGGACAGGGTTCAGGGTTAATTGGAATTCATCGATCAGATCCAGTTCCAGCAGCGAATGTGTGAGACCCGGGCTTCCAAAAATTACCAGGTCTTTCCCGGGTTGATCTTTTAGTTTGTTGATCTCCTCCGTTATGTTGTCACTGATAACAACCGTATTGTTCCAGTCCGCCTTTTCCATAGTGCGGGAGAACACAATCTTGGTAGCGCCATCCACCCATTCGGCATGGGCCTTGTCACGCGCCCCGGCGTTCGGATCCTGAAGGACAGCAGGCCAGTACCCGGCCATCAGCTCATATGTTTTCCGGCCGTAAACCGGCGACCCCACTGTTTGAACGATGCCGTCTGCATATTGTTGCAATTCCCCGTCATACGAAATCCAGCCAAGTCCGCTTTCCGCG
Source organism: Chitinophagaceae bacterium (assembly GCA_004173255.1). Taxonomy (GTDB): domain Bacteria; phylum Bacteroidota; class Bacteroidia; order Chitinophagales; family Chitinophagaceae; genus JBEVJC01. The sequence continues at coordinate 5,133 of SDZZ01000287.1, forward strand.
TCAGCGGCAAAACCATCAAGGGAAACATGCATGAACAACACCAATTTTCTCATCCTGATTATGTTTTGGATTTCTAAATTACAGAAAGCCGCCAATAAATGCGGAGGCACTTTCCCAATGGACACTTGGATACCGGTTGTTGGCAAGTTGATCATGATGGGTGGTAAACATGGAGTACATGTACTGGCTTTGCTGCCACCTGGCGTACAATTCCTGTTCACCGGCCGGGTTGTCTGCGCGCTGTTTTTTAATATACCCGGCAAACTGTTCAAGGGTCGATAACTGCTGCAGCCGGAAGTCCTCGCCAGTGGCCTCTTTTAAGAGATCATGCAAATCGTTTGGACTAACCTGGAAGCTGGCAATCTGCAGGTCACGGGGAGCATTATCATCGAGGGCAACCTCGGCGGTGAAAGCCGCGGCGTTATCCATGGTGGTGAAATCGAGCTTCCAGTCCGCCCTGTCACCCCAGTAACCAATGCTCTTTTCTTTCCGGTTCAGTACCGGGATATTGTACTGCAGGATCTCTGCAAAGGCGCCATTAAAAACAGAAGATAGTTTGATGGGCTTGCCGTCGGCATACTCCCTGAACTCCCGGCGTAAATCGAAATTCCGGTTTTCTCCTGGAACAAGCTCTGTGTAATCAGTACAGAAATCTGACGGGATAAAATGGGGAACACCAGCATTAACCGCGGCATCGAGAAGGTTTTTCTGCGCATCAATAATGACATCCCGCAAGCCTGCCAGGGCTGAGACAACACAGTCGCTTCCCGCACATGCCTTTGCCAGTTCACTCGGATCCAATGGGTCGGCCACAACTACCTGGACACCCATTGCAGT
>SDZZ01000288.1 GCA_004173255.1 Chitinophagaceae bacterium
ACCAACAAATGTTTTATTAACCTTTATAATGGTATCGCTTACACTAAAGCCGAAGCTGAACTCCAGTCAAGCAAGGTAGACTTTGCCTACAACTATCACGGCGGAGGCTGCTCTTCCTGTCGTTTTTTTGAAAATGTTTCGGACATGTCTTCCCGGACCTACTATGTTGAATCTTTCTCTGCCATCACCCAATCCACCATTGCCGGGGCAGAAACCAGTTACCAGGTGTCGGTTGCCGACTTTGATGCAATCAAAACAGCCGGCGATATTAATAAAATTTTTGAAGAAAGCGCTTTTATTTTATCCGGCTCTGCGGATATCACCAACCGTACAACAGACGCTGCTGTAAATCGTGTGTTTGCTTTCAAGGATAAAGATGGTCGGAAAGGATTCTTCAAAGTAGGTGATTATATCGCCAACGTACCAAATGGTGACAAGGCAACCGTCGAGTTGACCGTCAAAATCCAGGAATAGCGAAGCTGGATATTATATAATATGTTTTGTGCTTATAACCGGATAAAAGCCTGGCCATTGCCCCCGGCATACCTGATTCCCTTAACTTTATTGGATGTAAAGCAAGATCGTGCAGAGAGATTTCTGAGCCTGAGGTTGATTAACCAGGTTTGGCAGATCTCCTGACGCGAATTCTGGTTACTAAACACCGCTATAATCAGCGCCTTTAACCCAATTCAAAGTATGAGGAATCACTTGTTTTTTGCCTTGATGCTGGCCGTCAGTGCATCAGATGCAGCTGGTCAATCCAGCAAACCGGCACCCGTAAACCTGACCAGGTACGTAGACCCCTATATCGGCACTGGTTTTCATGGACATGTTTTCCTGGGTGCCAGCGTTCCATTTGGTGCTGTCCAGCTCGGTCCGACCAATCTTTCCGAAGGCTGGGACTGGTCTTCGGGTTATCACATTTCCGATTCCACGATCATCGGTTTTCAACACACCCACCTGAGTGGTACCGGGATTGCTGACCTGGGTGACCTGTCCTTTATGCCGACAACCGGGGAAATCAAAGTGGTAAAAGGAACGGTCGAGGACCTCCAGGGTGGTTACACTTCCCTATTCAGCCATGAGGACGAGGTGGTGAAGCCGGGATATTATAAAGTCCGTCTTAAGCGCTATAACATTGGGGTCGAACTGGCCGCCACTACCCGGGTCGGGATGCACAAATACACTTTTCCTGCGTCAAAAGCAGCGCACATAGTGATTGACCTGAAAGAAGGAATCGGTTGGGATGAATCCAGGGAAACATATATCCGCCAGGTGGATGAGCATACCATCGAAGGGTACCGGTTCTCCAATGGTTGGGCCGAAGCACAGCGGATCTATTTCACCGCGGTGTTCTCCAAACCAATCAGCGCTTTTGCCGTTTATGATGACAGCACGCTGCAGTCGGGCAGGGAACTGAAAGGTAAAAAAGTAAAAGGTGTGCTGACTTTCCAAACCAAACAGGATGAGATCGTTTATGTAAAAGTGGGAGTGTCGCCCGTGAGCATGGCCAATGCGCTGCTCAATATCCGCACCGAGATCCCGAAGTGGGACTTTCAGAAAGTAATCCGCGATGCGGATGAATCATGGAACAGGCAATTGGCTAAAATTGTGATTAAAACGGATTCCCTGTCCCAGATGAAAAAGTTTTACACCGCTCTTTACCATACCATGATCGCCCCGTCTATATTCAATGACGTAAATGGCGACTATTGGGGCACGGATAAAAAAGTCCATAAAAATCCCGGCTTCAATAACGTTACCACCTTTTCTTTATGGGATACCTACCGGGCAAACAACCCGCTGTTCACTATCATCCAGCCGGACCATGTAAATGACATGATCAATTCGATGCTGGCCATTTACCAGCAGCAGGGAACGTTACCCGTGTGGCACCTGATGGCCAATGAAACGAACACGATGCCGGGTAACAGTGCGCTGCCGGTTGTTGCCGATGCGATATTGAAAGGGTACTCCGGATTTGACCGGCAGCTTGCTTACGAGGCCCTGAAAGCCACTGCCATGGATGACCGGCGGGGGTTGAAGTTTGTAAAAGACCGCGGGTACATTCCGGCCGACAGTATTGCGGAATCAGTCTCGAAAGGACTGGAATACGCCATCGATGACTGGTGCGTGGCACAGGTGGCAAAAAAGATGGGAAAGGAGGACGATTACACCTACTTCACCAAACGGGGGCAATACTATAAAAATTATTATGATCGGGAAACCGGTTTTATGCGTGGCAGGCTGTCGCAGGACAAATGGCGTACTCCCTACAGTCCTTTCATCTCCATACATGAAAATGGCGACTTCAGCGAAGGCAATGGTTGGGAATATACGTTCATGGTGCCACATGATGTGGAAGGCATGATCCAGCTGTTGGGAGGGACTGACCGGTTCAATACCAAACTTGATTCCCTGTTTACTGCAGAAGGGGATATGGGTGAGGCCAAATCGCCGGATGTATCTGGTCTGATTGGCCAGTATGCACATGGTAACGAGCCAGGACATTCGATGGCGTATTTATCCGACTATTCAGGTGAGCCCTGGAAAACAGCGGAGAGGGTCCGATTTATCCTGGATCATTTTTATACCGACAAACCCGACGGTATTATTGGCAATGAGGATGTGGGTGAAATGTCGGCCTGGTACGTTTTGTCGGCGCTGGGATTTTTCCCCGTCAACCCGGCAAACGGTTTATATGTATTTGGTAGTCCCACTATCAATGAAGCAACACTTGCGGTAGGAAATAATAAAACCTTTCGCATCAAAGTAATAAACAATAGCCCGGCAAATAAGTACATCAATTCGATGAAACTGAATGGGGTCAATTACACCAAAACATACTTCAAACATTCGGATATCATGAACGGCGGCACACTCGATATCAGCATGGGAAGCAAACCCGGATCTGTGTGGGGCGTTGGTGACGCGAACAAGGCAGTGTCTGTATTTTAACTTGCCTGTGCGGGCCTGTATCAGCGCTCCAGCATGAATTGAAAGTGCCTGCCCTTGTTTTTTTTACAACCGGAAGCTTGCCGGGTATTGCCTCAAAATTTGTTCAATAACCGGCCAGTCAACCGAAACATTTTCTATAATGAATTCCAGGATTCAACTTATTCTGACTTCCGTACTCGCCTTGTTTTTCCTACCCAATCAAGCTTCCGGCAGGAAACCTGAACTGGCAATCGTTAACCTGAAGTGCGAGCAACTCGTGAACCCGGTCACTATCGAAGCACTGCATCCCGCAATCAGCTGGCAGCTTATCTCGAATAAGCCCGGCAAGCGACAGAAAGCTTACCGCGTTTTAGTGGCAGGCAGCCTGGCCCGGCTCGCTGCCAATCAGGGAGATTATTGGGACAGTCAAATCGTCGGGTCTTCCAACTCGACCCAGGTTGTGTACCAGGGCAAGCAACTGGTTTCCGGGAACAAAATGTATTGGAAAGTGATGGTGTGGGATGAAAAAGGGGTGCCGTCGGCATGGAGTGCTCCGGCATCCTGGTCGATGGGCTTATTAACTGCTGCTGACTGGAAAGCGAAATGGATCGGGGCGCAGGTGGATCAGTATCCTGACTCCGCCATCACCAGTCCGGCGCCTTTTTTCCGGAAAGAATTCAGCGTGAATAAGCAGGTCAGCCAGGCAATGGTTTACGTGAGCGGACTCGGCTTTTATGAGCTGTTCCTGAACAGTAAAAAGGTAGGCGACCAGGTGCTGGCGCCCGCCGTTTCAAACTATGACACCAGGCCGCTCAAAAATTTATTATATCCATACGATGACCAGTCAACCCAGCGGGTGTATTACAACAGCTTCGATGTGACCAGCAGTCTTCAACTGAAAGGTAATGCTGTCGGCATCATCCTGGGTAATGGCTGGTATAACCAGCGGGACAGGACGGTGGAAGGCAAGATGTGGTATGATGTACCGAAGCTGATTTTCCAGCTGGAGATCCGTTACACCGATGGGACATCGGAGGTGATCGTTTCGGATGATACGTGGAAAACAAACACCGGACCGCTGCGGCATGATGGAATCTTTTCCGGCGAGCGGTACGATGCCCGGTCAGAACTTGGTGCCTGGAACCTTCCCGCTTACGATGACTCCCGCTGGAAGTATGCGCTTTCGGTGAAACCTCCTGCGGGAGCCTTGCATTCACAAACTGCCCCGTTCGACAAAGTTGCCCGGACAATCAAGCCGCATTTCGACGGCCGCACCAGCGACTCGGTGTATCGATACCATCTGGATGAGACAGTGGCAGGCTGGGCAGCGTTGACGGTAAAAGGAAAGAGGGGCAGTCAAGTTAAAATAAGATACATCAGCGAGGAAGGGGAGGATTACGGACAATATGATTACTATACTTTAAAAGGTGATGGTGTTGAACAGTGGGAACCAAAGTTTACCTGGCATGCATTCAGGACCATCGAAGTGTATTCGGCAAATGCGATCCTCGACGGGGAAAGCATCCGGATACGGGATGTGCATACGGACGTGGAACCCGCCGGCAGCTTCGAATGCTCCAACACTTTTATGAATAAAATACATGCGGCCTGGTTAATAACACAGAAAGCGAATTTGCATGGGAGTTTAAGCAGCGACTGCCCCCATCGTGAGCGGCTCGGTTACACGGGCGACGGGCAGGTAGCCATGGAAAGCGCCATGTTATCTTTTGATATGGCGCAGTTCTATAAAAAATGGCTGGTTGATATGGATGATGCCAGGAATCATAAAACCGGTTTTGTTACCCATACCGCTCCGTTTGGAGGCGGTGGAGGCGGGCCTGCATGGGGATCAGCCTATGTGATTATGCCCTGGTTATACTTTTCTTATTACAACGATACTTCCATCCTCACACAGCACTATGCGGGAATGAAACAATGGGTCGGGTATCTCAAGACACGCACGAATGAAAAAGGGTTGGTCACAAAAGAAGAGCCGGATGGGTGGTGCCTGGGTGACTGGTGTACGCCGACCAGTATTCAATTACCCGAACCCCTGGTAAACACGGCCTATTTTTACCATGTTACAGACCTGATGGCAAAAGTGGCCCGCACACTTGGAAAAAGGGACGATGAAACCGCTTTTGAAAGCCTCGCAAAAAACATCAAGGCTGATTTCAACAATGCCTGGTACAACGACACATCAAAAAGTTATTGGGAAGGCAGGCAGGGCGCTACCGTGTTTGCACTGGCGTTTGGCCTGGTGCCCGCGGAAGACTATGATCCGGTGTTCAACGTGATGCTGGACCATTTGGCGAAACTTGGCTACCACTTCGACACCGGCATCCTGGGCACGCCGTTATTACTGAAAGTACTTGCCGCGAATGGCCGCAATGATATCGCCTACAAAATCATGAACCAGAAAGACAAACCGGGATTTGGCTACCTGCTCAATCAGAAGAACAGCACCCTGTGGGAAGAATGGGAGGGTGGCGGCTCCCATAGCCATCCGATGTTTGGCAGCGTGGTCGGGTGGTTGTATTCGGGTATTGCTGGTTTTAAACAAGTGGTATCCGACGAGGGCGGTATGCATTTCGTACTGGATCCGGATCCGGCAGGGGACCTCACTTATTGTAAAGCCTCCTACAAGAGCGCGTTGGGATTGGTTCGTTCTGAATGGAAACGGCTGGAAGGGGGGAAACTGGAAATCCTGATCGAGATACCTGTCAATGCATCCGGAACATATGTGTTGCCGAAGGGTAAAACCAGGCTGGTGGATGGTACAGGGAAAAGTATTTCGTCGAAAGATGTTAACGGCCGGTATGAAGTGGAATTGGGATCGGGCGTTTATAGATTTACAGTGTTATGATTGTTGGTTTCATAACTGTACATCACTTTCCCCTACTTTTGTTTGCATGACATCTGCCGTTCCTTCCGCCCGCATACTGTACTGGCTTCCGTTGTTTGTTTTGCTTTTTACCAGGGCCGGAATAGAACTCAGTACCAGCTTG
>SDZZ01000813.1 GCA_004173255.1 Chitinophagaceae bacterium
AATCGATATGGCTCAGGATAATCTCGCGACTATACTCATCGGGATTGTCCTGGTATTCCGTTTCGATTTTATCATAAAGTTCCCAGATAACCTGCTCTTCTTTTGGGGACAGGTGGAGGGCCTCATTGGTTTCGTAGTCAAAGAAACCGTATTGTTCAATGGCCTTGTGAAGCTCATGACCGTTGAGGTAGTCTTCATGGATCATGATCATAAATCCTTTTTCTTCAAATTCCAGTCCCTGCAGTTCAATGATCTGCCGGGGCTTAGCGAAGAACAACGATCCGTTTTCATGGTCAAACTTTGTGCGGCCGTACATGATATGTCCCGCCCTGATCTTTTTGAAGGCAATTACATAACAATCACTGGTGAACTCCCGGTTGCCGAGTGAACAACCCGACAGGCAGCCAACCAATCCAAACAGGGGATGATGTGGTGCCGGCCAGCCATTACTGGTAAACATTTCTGGGAGGGAAGGGTAGTGTTTCATATTGTGTAATTGCTTGTCAAAAATAAATGATCTGCGGATCAGGTCAAGGGATTCCCGCCGCGCTGTTCCGCCCAGCATTGTCAGTGTCCGTGGGCTTTGATACTCACTTCTTTCCAATCTTCTACTTCAGACTGGCGTTTTTTCAGTTTATCCGCCATGATGCCATAGGCCACTTTACCAAACAATAAACGCAGCGGAGGGTTCGGATTTTTCACCAGATCGATCACTGGCTGGATAGTTGCTTCCGGTTTACCCCAGCTGTCAGCATTTTCAGCGCCGTCGGCAAATGCCTTGCGAACAACATCATAGTCGTGTAATTCAGCGCTGGATTGCGATGCAGATGCACCCGCCCAGTCAGTAGAATAACCGTTGGGTTCAATCAGCGTCGCTTTGATACCCAGATGGGCTACTTCCGAAGCGATGGTTTCTACCAGGCCTTCTACGGCAAATTTCGATGCATTGTACAGTCCGAGCATGGGCAGGGTGGTCAGTCCCAGCATACTTGATATCTGGATCAGGTGGCCGCTTTTTTGTTTCCGGAAAACCGGGAGTACTGCCTGGCTGACCCAGAGTGATCCAAAAAAGTTTGTCTCCATCTGCAGGCGTGCTTCCGCTTCAGAAGTTTCTTCGGTGGTTCCAAAAAGTCCGTACCCTGCATTATTGATCAGTACATCAATCCCGCCAAAATGTTTCGCTGCCTTATCTACGATGGTGAACACCTGTCCACGGTCGTTTACATC
>SDZZ01000814.1 GCA_004173255.1 Chitinophagaceae bacterium
ACCCATATCCGGAACTGAAAAATTGACCGTGGGGCCAATAGCGCTGTAGTGGCTACTGATTTTTTTTCAGTCCTCCCCGCGAAAAGTTGTCAGTGTAGCGGAGGAATTGCAAAGAGCCAGCCCGGAAAAAAGAAAAGGCCATCCGGCTTCCTGCCAGATGACCTCAGTTTAAAATGCTGTTTTTATGAAGTCCTCCCAGGTACTTCCCTACGCTGGAGCTATTGCGACTTCCCGCTGGAACTTTCGCCCGCTTTTCCCAGCATCGATTTCGAAACTTTCAGGTGAGTGCGGATAACCGGAAGCGTTGCTGCAGCCAGTGCTTTCAATGCCGGATCCTTTGCCTGTGAAGAAACCTTCATCATGGTAGCCTGTAATTTTTCGTGACCCTTCACGCCGCTTTCGCGGAGATACATTTCATCTGCGCCAGTACCATTAGTGGCCTGGTCGCGTTTACCCATGCCTGCCTGCCCGCCTTCACGCGTGCCTGCACTGTCGCTTTCCCGCATGCCTGTCTGGTCTTCACCCACCCTGCTCCTCGGCATGCCCATCGAATCGCCGGGGCCGACCCTCATGGAATCACCTGGTCGTTTGGCCGACCGGTAGTCGGCGGACGCCGATGAAGAATCGTTCATCACCGAACTGCCCGTTCCATCAGGCCCCGTCATTCCGCCTTGCGTGTCAGCGGAATCGGGAAGGCTGAAGCCCATAGTGGTCGCCATCTCCTTCAGATTGGCTGCAATGCCGGTTTGCTCCTCCACTTCCGATTGAGCGAGGATCCGTACATCGTTTCGCACCACACTGTTCAGCGCCTTCCGGCTCATGGCAAGTTGCCTCATGCCTCCCATGGCAATCTCCTTCACAAGCGCCTGATCAGCGGTTGAAAGGGACGACTTACCAGGCCTGATCGCCATCACTGCCTGGTTACCTTTTTCGTTTACCTTATTAAATTCTGCTACGGTCATATTGCCAACCATCCCGTCCTGGGCAAACGATGCCAGGCAAAGAAGTACAGCCACAACCAGGAAATAAATTCTTTTCATGATGTTGATTTTCTTTCAAATAAAACAACAGCAATGCCATGCACGCATCTTCGTTCGCTAAATGCCGGCTACTCCTTAATTGACCGCACCGCACTGTTTGCCCGCATCGCAGAGGGCACTGGTAAACATCCGCGAGGGTATCCGGGTATCACTTTGACTGGAGTACCTGCCTACTAAATGCAATGC
>SDZZ01000016.1 GCA_004173255.1 Chitinophagaceae bacterium
ACCCGAAGTAGTGATCAACATGGTGACTACCGACATTGTACACCAGGCATCACTGGCCAGCTGCGAATACCCTTCCGGTACCAACGAGTTTGTGAAGGCGGGCCTTACTGCAGAACCTGCAACGCTGGTCGCACCCCCCATGGTGAAAGAAGCAAAAGTGAAACTGGAATGCCGGGTAAATGAGATCAAAGCCCTGGGCAGCAATGCTGGAGCAGGTAACCTGGTAATCTGCGAAGTACTGCGTATGCATGTGGATGAAAGCCTGTTCGATGGGGAAGGAAAACTGGACCAGCGAAAGATTGCCCTGGTGGCAAGGCTGGGGGGCGACTGGTATACTGCTGTCAATGAGAGCAGCCTCTTCCGCCTGCCTAAACCGAATGTATTACTGGGTATCGGGTTCGACCAGTTGCCCGCGGGCATCAGGCACAGTAAGGTTCTTACCGGTAATGAACTGGCACAACTGGCCAATGTGCACGAACTGCCCTCCATTAACCCTGCCTATAATGATGACCACCTGAAAAATATCATCCAGTACTACAGTCTCAATCCCGAAGAAATGGAACACGAGTTGCAACTCCATGCAAAAAACCTGCTGGCACAGCAGAAGGTGGCAGAGGCCTGGCAGGTGCTGCTTTCAGGAGAAGACAAATAACAAGGGTGCACCGCAACGATGCACCCATTTATTTTACCTGCTTCCGCCACCAATACAGAAACCGATCTTCAGGCCAATGTATCCGTTTTTGGAAGTGAACTTTCCACCACCATTTACATCTTCTAACTTACTACTTTACACTCCCGAAAACCTTCTTAAGAAGATCCGACGCCTGGCCGGCCGGGTTGGCACGGATATTTGCTTCAGCCTGGGCTACCTGGTCGAACAGCGCATCCACGGCCTTGCCAACAACAAACGAGGTAAGATCGGGATTCACCTTTTTGAAAGTGGTCGGCATCTTGTTATAGGTTGTTACCAGGTCAGTATAATATTTTGTGGCGTCTACTTTATCAAGTGAAGACTGGACCGACGGTGTAAACGCCGCAGTCAGTTTTGCAGTGGTCTTCGTTTTGAAATATTGTGTTGCTGCATCCTTACCGCCTTTGAGCAGGTTCAGTGCATCGGTGACCGTCATTTCCTTAATGGCATCTATGAAAATCGGTTTGGCAAAAGCCACCGCATCTTCCGCACCCCGGTTGATCGACAGGATCGCCTTGTCAACCTGAGCTCCCATACCGGCAGCACGTAAGGTTTTTTCAATTTTTTTGGCGTCTTCGGGAAGGAACATTTTGTAAGCCTCACTTCCAAAAAACCCATCGGTCTTATTGAGGTTGAGTACGGCGTTGGTCACTCCCTGGGTCAGCGCTTCCTTGATTCCCATCCCCGCTTCATTTTCAGTAACACCACCTGTTGAAGTGATTTTACTGAGTGCTTTGGGCAACTTGATCTGGGCATCGGCAGCCGCGGGTGCTGCAAGGCTGGCAATAAAAAGGGCGAGGAGTAATGGTTTTGTCATATTTAGAGATTTATAAGGTGCAAATAAGTTCCTGGCTTTCATAACGCCAAGTGTGACACGTTTATTTGACGATAGTTTAAGGGAAATGGTGTGCCGGCAGCGTGCTTTTTCTTTTTCCGGCGGCCTTTTCTACGCTTTTAAGCCGCCAACAAGTACCTTTGCGCTTCTTGAAAAAGAACTATATGAGTACTTTACATTTATCAGAACAGGAACAACTTCGTCGCGAAAAACTGGCGGAACTCGTCATGATGGGCATCGAGCCGTACCCGGCTCCGCTTTATCCCGTAAACAGTAATTCGGTCACTGTAAAGGAAAATTATACCGAGGAAACAAAGGATCAGTACGCTGATGTGTGCCTCGCCGGCCGCATTATGAGCGTCCGTGACATGGGTAAAGCGAATTTCGCCGTTATCCAGGACCAGGCGGGCAAAATTCAGCTTTACATCCGCCGGGATGATATTTGCCCGGGGGAAGACAAAAGCCTGTATGACATAGTATGGAAAAAACTGCTTGACCTCGGCGATATCATCGGGGTACGTGGGTATGCCTTTATTACGAAGAGCGGGGAAACCTCCATCCACGTAAAAGAACTGACACTGCTGAGCAAGTCACTGAAACCATTACCGGTCGTGCGCGAATCCGAAGGCCAGGTGTTCGATGCGGTGACCGATCCGGAGTTTCGTTATCGCCAGCGTTATGCCGACATGATCATCAACCCTGCTATCAGGGAAACCTTTATAAAAAGGACCAGGCTGATTAACTCGATCCGCGAGTTCCTGAATGCACAGGGTGCACTGGAAGTGGATACACCGGTGTTACAGAACATACCGGGCGGCGCGGCCGCAAGGCCGTTTATCACCCACCACAATGCGCTGGATGTACCGTTCTACCTGCGTGTGGCAAACGAACTGTACCTCAAAAGGCTGATTGTTGGCGGGTTTGACTGGGTATATGAATTCAGCCGCAACTTCCGCAACGAAGGGATGGACCGGACTCATAACCCCGAGTTTACCATCCTTGAATTTTATACCGCATACAAGGATTATTTCTGGATGATGGATACCACGGAGAAGCTGCTCGAAAAAGCAGCCCTCGACGTGTGCCAGTCAACCGAAGTACCCGTTGGCGAAAAAACCATTTCGTTCAAGGCTCCATTCAAAAGGATCAGTATCTATGATGCTATCCATGAACACACCGGCTTCGATGTAAGCCGCATGAATGAAGAACAGATCCGTTCGGTATGTAAACAACTCAACATACATGCGGACAACAGTATGGGGAAGGGTAAACTGATCGATGAAATTTTCGGGGGCAAATGTGAACAGTTTTATGTGCAGCCCACTTTCATCATCGACTACCCCGTTGAGATGAGCCCACTCACAAAAAAGCATCGCGATAAACCCGGTCTGGTAGAGCGTTTCGAGCTCATCATCAATGGTAAGGAAATGGCCAATGCCTATTCTGAACTGAATGACCCGATTGACCAGCGGGAACGTTTTGAAGAACAGGTTAAGCTGATGGAACGGGGTGACGACGAGGCCATGTTTATCGATCATGACTTCCTGCGGGCACTGGAATATGGCATGCCGCCTACCGCTGGCATCGGCTTTGGTATCGACCGCATCTGTATGTTGCTGACCAACCAGCCTTCCATCCAGGATGTATTGTTCTTCCCGCAGATGAGACCCGAGAACCAGCCTTCATAGTAAAATAAAACGGCAATCCGGCGGAGTCATGCTGGCATTGACAGACTGCACCGCTTTTCGTTTGACTGCAAGATCATAATCCGGATCGGCCTGCGGCCGATCCGGATTTTTTTTAGTCGAGGAATAAGTCCTTATACAATTTCGCGCCGGGCACAACCGAATATTTTTCAAGATCGGTAATGCCTTCGGCGGCCAGCACCTCTTCATCGGTAAACCAGTTACCCGTACATTCAGCAGCAGGTTTCGAAACAATATAAAAAACCGAATCGGCCACAATCTCCGGCCTGCGGCTGATATTCGCCAATGCCTCGCCACCCAGCAGGTTCCTTACCGCCGCGGTATCAATCGTCGTTTTTGGCCACAAGGCATTGGAAGCGATCTTATCGTTTTTGAACTCCTCGGCCCAGCCCATGGCCATCATGCTCATATTGAATTTTGCCAGCGTGTAAGCCACGTGGTTACCCAGCCATTTCGGGGTTACATTTACCGGCGGTGATAACGTAATGATGTGCGCATTGGCAGAAAGTTTCAATGCAGGAATACAGGCACGTGTTACCATAAACGTACCGCGTACATTGATATCGTGCATCAGGTCGAATTTTTTCGGATCCGTTTTCTCCGTCTTCGTAAGCGAGATCGCCGATGCGTTGTTGACCAGTATGTCAATGCCGCCAAAGTGCGACACAGCCTTATCCACGGCGGCCTGCACCTGGTCGTCAAACCGGATATCGGCCTGAACTGCCAGGGCCTTGCCTCCGGCATCTTCCACTTCCTTCGCTGCGGAATAGATGGTTCCGCCAAGTTTCGCATTTTCCTCGACCGATTTTGCAACAATCACAATGTTGGCTCCCTCCGCTGCCAGCCGCAAAGCAATTGCCTTGCCGATGCCACGGCTTCCGCCGGTGATAAAAACTGTTTTGTCTTTCAATGACATAGCACAATATTTTAGGTGACTGAAGGTAAGCATAACAGGGGAAAGCCGGGATTCCAACCGTAGATCCACGCGGAGCTTCGTAATTCTATGGATGCAGGAATAGGCGGGTTCTGCGCTGGCACGGACCGGCAGGGGCAACTATATTTGATTCACAACAAATGAATGTTTTCCTTTTTGTTGAACCGTCCCGTTTTATCCGGATATCCTTTAAAAACCAAACCCAACTAAGAGCCAGGAACTAATCGGAACTACTGCACAACCTAGCTCAATCACCCATCAGGACTGTGAACGCAGTAACGGTGGGTGATTATTTTTTGCGGGTATGAAGCACTGCGTGTTTAACGGAGGGAGACCTGAATGTAACTGGCAGGCGCGGGGACCGGCAGTTGAAGTGACCGGCAGTTGTGGGGATCGGCAGTTGTGGCAACCGGCAGTTGTGGGGACCGGCAGTTGTGGCAACCGGCAGTTGCAGGGACCGGAATTATTCGGCAAAACCATTTGCCTTTACCTGCATATTCCCCAGCGGTTGTTTGAACGTAACCGTCTTGAGATCCTGGGTGGCTTCCATACCCTTGCCGCCACGGATATTATTTCCCGGACCTACATAGGTAGCAACCGTATCGGTGTAGAACAGGCCCCGGTTCTGGTCCCACCACATATCATGGCACCGCAGTGTGTCGCCCTGTATGGTCATGATCACCACGCTGTCGCGCAGGTACACCTTGTTGAGCGTTTCATAATACTTGCCATATTTGGCATCGAGTTTTGTTTCGATCCTGGTACTGTCATTATAGAAATCAACATGAAGTGATTTTGGAAACTCCACATACATGGTATCATTCGCCCTGTCTTCCGTATGGAGAACCCGGTACATCAGTGGCGCTTTCAGGTTGGCCTTCATCTGCCCGGCCGTACTCATGAGGGTGCTTACATCGATGGCTTCCTCACGCTCCGCCACTTTCTTGGTCAGCCGGTCAATATCCGCCTGCGAATTTTCACATCCGCAAACAAAACAGCAGCCTATAAGGAAGGCTGCCGCATTGAAATATTTATACCCGCGATGATTACTCATACTTACGTTTTACAAACCAGATATCGCTGAGCGAGAACCCGGCAGAAATCCTGAACATGTTTTCCTTCAGCGGGCTATCATTGTTGCCCCTCTTGATGTACTCGAAAGCCAGGTTTACAAAAGTAGCCTGTGTACGGCCCTGCGGGCTGTAGTTACCAACCGGTAAACCCATTCCGAGGGTTGCTCCAAACATCGGCAGCTCACGGCCAACGATCCTCAGGTAGTCTGGCCCGAAGTTAACACCAGCACGATAAGCAATACGGCTGAAATAGTTTTTATTGGGGATCGGGGATATTTCACCGCCAATTTTGACTTCCCATTTGTCGGTCACGTTTGCATCAGAAAGACCATAACTCCTGTATTCGCTCCATTTCGCCTGGCCAACATCGACCCCGATCTTCCACGAAGCTTCTTTCAGGCCATTGAATCTTTTCTCCAGCATAATACCACCGGTAATGGAAGAGGGCCATACAATGTCACCTTTCTGGTCCAAATGATCCGACACGCTGTCAATCCTTGGATACCCAATGGACTCATCATAATAATAAGTCTCGATGATATTATCGGTCGATGCCTTGATCGTCTGTTTCACATTTCCATATGCGCCGATGGTGAGGTATACCTGCTTTGTTGTATTGAGCAGCATCTCATACTGAAGGCCCATATTAAAATAAAGCCCGCCGTACGACAAATTCGTTTCGTAGTTACCACTGGTGTAGGAAAGGCTGTCATTGATGATCGAGCGCCTGCGGCTGTTTTCCTTTTTACCAAAAAGATAACCGCCGTTTGCACCGATGGAGATATGGTTCTTCGCATTCAGCTTGAACTTGGCACCGGTACCGATGGTTCCGAGATAACTACCCCCGTCGCCCTCATTCAGGTCCACCGTACTGTCGATCCCGCTGCGGTAAGCATTGATCTGTTTGTAACTGACACGGGTAAGGGGTCGGATTCCAAAACTAAGTCCCCAGTTGGGTTTCAGCGGTACACCCACCTGCACATGTGAAAAAAGCGCATTACTTGCCCTGAATTTGGTAACGGTATTCGGCTCCTGCAGGGTACGGTTTTCAAAATTGAGCCCGATATCCAGCACGGCACGGCCCTGGTCAATCTTGCGGGAGTTGGCCGTTTTCAATGCCCAGAAGGAACCATAGGTAGCCGGGTTGGTAAAGTTGATAGACGTTCCGTATGGATCCACATAGGCTGCGGCCACCCCGCCCATCCCACGCATATTAATGTTGGTCTGGGGTACAATATCACCCAGTCCAAAACGGGAATAAGGCGAATTGTCCTGGGAAAATGCGGTTGCACTGCCGCAAAGCGCGGTAAACAGCAGGCCTGACCTTAGGATCTTGCCATAAGCGGAAACACTCTGTAACACATTGATCCTCTTAAGGATTATTGACTTGGCTGATGGCATAAAGACCTTTAAATATTAATTCAGGGTCTGCAAATATCTTGTTTTTAAGGTGCGAAGCCAAATGCACTATATCACCCCCGGTTAACACCACGTTAAAGTTGTCGAATTTCCGGGCGTATTCATCGATAAAACCATCGATTTCATAGGCCATTCCGAGTATTACACCGCTGAGTATGTTCGACGCCGTATCATACCCGATCAGTGGTGCGTTGCTGCTCGGTTCAATCACTGGAAGTTTGGCCGTATAGTGATGGAGTGATTTCAGGCGCATTGTAAGACCGGGAGAAATACCACCACCGCTGAATTCCCCGTACTTGTTGATGAAATTGTAGGTAACACAGGTGCCAAGTGCAATTACCAGGTTGTTTTTTCCCGGGTAAAAATGGATGGCCCCCTCAGTCAGTGCCAGCCGGTCGGCCCCGATAGTTTCCGGTTTGCCCACCGGTGTAGTGAGGGTTACTTTGGTTAAATGACTCAGTTTGTGGAACCGGGTGCGGGCTGCCAGCAGGGTTTCAATGGCCGGATCATGATCGATCACCGAGGAAAGGATCGTCCGTTCAGGTTTATACCTGTCGATGAGTTGTACCAGCCTGGCCGGATCGTCATCTTCCAGCACCAGCGTCTCCGTAATGCGGTCGCCTTCAAAAACCGCTACTTTCCGACGGGTGTTGCCGTAATCAAAACAAAGGGTGACCGCCATAAATTGTGGTTTAGCCTCAGAGATCAAAGCCCGAGAGGTTTTTGAAGTGGCCGTTGAGTTTAATTTTTTCCTTCAGCTGTTCCATTCCGGAAACAGTCGGTATCACCTTGGCGAGATGGCGCTTCAGGTACTCCTGCCGCTGGCGTTCATCAAACAAAGCCAGCAGCTCGTACTCCTCTTCCATGGAGAGCCCGATATGATGGGCTACATCATAACTGGTCAGCTCGCCATCGGGTTTATGGAAATCCTTTTCCACCTTCAATGCCTTGTGCAGTTCGCGGATGGCAGCAATGATCTTCTGCATCTGTTCGGGCCGGCCTTTTTCAAGGTTGTCCGGATAATTCACAATGGCACCGCTGAATAACTTGTCGGGCAGCTCACGGATCACTTCCAGGATCCGGAATACCTGGCTGGCCTTCGTCCTGATGTCCAGCTCACCATTCTCATACCGCTGGCTGATTTCCGTTATTTCCACCAGCGTACCATGATCCTGCAGTTTATCATTCAGTACCGTCGGTATGCCAAAAGGTTTTTTTGTGCTGACGCAGTCTTCCACCAGCTGTTTATACCTCGGTTCAAAAATATGCAGGTTCAGGTCCTCGCCGGGATATACCACCAGGTTCAGGGGGAATATGGGAATGAAATTGGTCATTCAGCAAAGTTAGGCCTGTTTATATAATTTTTGCAGGTACCGGTATTTGTTGCGGGTGTAACCGGCGTGAAGTAATGCAATCTGTAACCCGTTTTTTCCGTCAAGGAAACCGAGCCGGACAATATAATTTTTGATAAAACTGAATACGGGTGAAAGGTATCGTTTGGCAACACTGGCTTTTTTACCGTTACTGAAATATTTTTCTGCGCTGAGTTGCGCGTACCGGTCCAGCTTCCTGCTGTACAATGCCAGGTCAGTGGTTGTGTAATGCAAAAGGGAACCTGCAATGATGTCTTTACTGGCGCGACTGCTTTGCCCGGCTCCGGCTTCTACCCCCCAGGTAAAACAAATCATCTCATGCACCTTGTCATGATTCCATCGGGCATATTTTCGGTTATAGATCCGGTATACCTGGTCATGGCCCCACTCCCCATGCGTGATTTCGCGGCTGCCCAGGAAATTCCTCCGTTTAAATCCATAAATCACATCGGGGTTAAAGGCAATACCGTTGATGGATGCTGCCAGCGCGGATGTAATGACCTCATCGGCATCGATACAAAGGATCTGGTCATGCAACGCAGCAAGGGCGCCCAGGTTCCTTGCCTCGCCATAACCCGGCCAGTTGATCGCTATAACCCTTGCTCCTGCTGCCTTTGACAGGTCAATCGTTGCATCGGTGCTGCCACTGTCCACTACAATCACATCGTTGCTTACCTGTATGGCACTCTCCACCGCAGCAGCGATGGTACGCGCTTCATTCCTTGCCAGTATGATCACTGAAAGTGCCTGCATATTGTTTAAATGGTTCCCTTGTCGCGGAAGTTCAGCTTCGCGTACTTCACTGAGTTTTTGAAATAGGAAAAAATGGGAAGCTTGCGTCGTTTATGACCGAAGAAGATACGGCGGTTTTTGAACAGGTGCCAGAACAGCGATGGTTTGAATTTTACATCTTTCGAGGTCTGGCTCCGCAACAACGCCAGCGATTTTTCAAGAAAAAGCCGGTTACTACCGACCAGTGAAGGAACCATCAGGAAATGTTCCCATACCTCATCCATATCCATCTCCCTTTTCCTGGCGTCGGTGGTTTTTTTGAAAAAGTTATTATTCTCGTGAATACGGTGGTGTACAATGGCAGCGGGCACCGAGGCAATGGTACCCAGCGTGGAGGCGACAAAGGCAATCCACCAGTCGTACGACATTCGTTCAGGTATAGGAAGGATGGCGGGCAGCAGGTCGGCGCTGAACATCATATCATGCCCCATGATGGCATTGAACAACATGAGCTTGCGCGTATCGTTTCCGCTGAAGTGATACTGCAGGCCGCGTTTTTTATAATTGAGGCTGCCATTTTCCAGCCGGATGCTTACACTGTGTGCAAGCACCACCCCCGGCTGCTGCAGCGCTTCGTAAAGCAGACGTGTTTTCTCCGGCATCCAGATGTCGTCCTGGTCGGCAATACTGATAAATGGTGCACGGGCTTTCAGGATTGCCTTTGCAAAATTCACGTTATAACCCACATTATTTTCATTCCGGAAGAGGCGGATCTTATCGGTCGACTTTGCCCATTCTTCCAGTCTGGTATAAGTGCTATCGGTAGAATGGTCATCCACAATCACCAGTTCAAAGTCCTGGAAATCCTGTTGCAGGATAGAAGTGACCTGGGCATCAATAAATGCCTGCCCATTATACGTACACATCACTATCGAGACCAACGGGCTTTTCATTTACTTAGATTGAGAAACTGCTTAAATTTGGTCGCCGGTAAAACCCCGCCATCTACCAATAATTATCCAGATGCATTTACTCCTGATGACCTTCGGAAATAATGAACGACATCACCTGCAGGCCTGTTTTTGCGTGTATTCCTTTCTCGCAAAAAACGCGCGGTTGTCATCCATCAATATAATGACGGACCGGCCGGAGTTTTACAAAAATATAGAAAACAAACTGAACGTCATCCCCGTAACAGCCGCCACGCTCAAGGAATGGAAGGGCAGCTACGATTACTTCTGGCGGATAAAAATCAAGGCGATCGGACAACTGTGCAGCGAACACCCGGGCGAGCCGGTCATCTATCTCGACACCGATACATTCCTCTACCATGATTTTGAGGCGGCGCATCGAATTGTTGCCAGCGGGCATGCCGGCATGCACCGGAACGAGGCACCGTTAAATGCGATTCCTACCCGTACAGCCAGGAGAATGTATGAGAAACTGAAAGGCAGGCCGCTGGGTAATATCACTGACCTGTCGGCTTTTAACATGTGGAATGCCGGGGTGATCATTACTCCCAACACAAACGACCTGGCTGAAATCACCTTGGCGCTGGAGATCTGTGATGAAATGTCGCGCCTGGATGTACCCGAGCATTTTATTGAACAGTTCAGCGTCTCCATTGCAATGCACCAGGTATACCAACTGCAACCTGCAGAAAGCTTTCTTGCACACTACTGGTCAAACAAGGACGAATGGAACCAGCTGATCAGTGTTTTCTTCCAGCGTTGTTACCTGGAGGCACTCAGCCAGCAACAAACTATGGAACGTTTCAGCACCCTTGCCCTCGGCAGCATACCGGTTAACCGGAAAATAAAACGGATGAAAACAAAACTGCAGAAAACGGTCGACCGGCTGTTTCCGGACAGGAACCTCGAATATGTGAGTCCGGCAGAATAACTGTGCTTATTAAAATGCCGGCGTGGTCAGGCTGGCTTAACTTTAGACAAAGCGGTATCCGGCATGTGGAATGAGTATCTCCAGGAAATAAAATCAGGTAATATTAAAACGCTGGCGCGGACCATTTCCCTTGTAGAAAACGAGGCGGAGGGATACGAGCAGCTGCTGCGGCTGCTTCCACAGGAAGACACCCGGGTGATTGGTATTACCGGTCCCCCGGGAGCGGGCAAAAGCACGCTGGTCGATGCACTCATCGGCGAGCTGGTGAACGATGGCAAAAAAGTGGGAGTGATCTGTGTTGACCCATCGTCGCCGTTCAATATGGGCGCAGTGCTCGGTGACCGCATCCGCATGAGTTCCTGGTATACACATCCCGGTGTATTTATCAGGTCGCTGGCAACCAGGGGTTCCATGGGCGGACTGCACCCAAAGATTATCGAGATCACCGACCTCATGAAGGCTTTTCCATTTGACCATATTATTCTGGAAACGGTTGGGGTTGGGCAGAGTGAAATAGAGATCGCAGGCCTCGCTGACGTAACCGTGGTGGTGCTGGTGCCGGAAGGAGGCGATGAAGTGCAGACCATGAAGGCGGGGCTGATGGAAATCGCCGATATTTTTGTAGTAAACAAAGCTGACCGGCCGGGGGCAGACCTGTTCGTCCGCAACCTGCGGCAAATGTTTGCGCCCGCATTCAGCAATCACAGTGAAGAAATTCCCGTGCTGAAAACAGTGGCTGCCGAAAAAACCGGGATAGTCGAACTGAACGGGGCAATCAGCCTGCTTGCCGCCAACACAAAATCAGGGGATAAAAAATTCTGGCTGCTGGCCGAACGGGCCTACTACCTCATGGAACAACAACGCATGAAGGGAGTAAATAAACAGGTGTTGCGGAAAGTGATCGAGGCGGAATACCAGCTGGGCAACTTTAACCTTTACCGGTTTATAAAAGATAAATAGCGGGAGTGTTATGGCTCCATGTTACTTTTTCTCCAGCGATAACCAATATAGGCAACAATCAGCAGGGGAGTGAAAGCGAGGTAGAGGATCCCGGAATTCATACCCCTGGCAGGTTTTTCACCAAGCTGCTGGGTGGTTTTGGTACAGATTGAACACTGCGCCTGCAGTGAACCCGCTGACGCAAATACCAGCACGAGCGACAATACCAACACACAGAGTTTCCTTTTCATCATTACGCCGTTTGCCCGCAAAATTACTGAATCCGGCCTGTCCCCGGAAATCAAAAAAGCCACCCTTTACAGGATGGCTTCATTATTTCCAGAATGGCTGCTTAGGCAGTCATTTTCTTCGATTGCTTGAGACGCTCGTTTTCATCCAGGATCACCTTCCTCATACGGATATGGTTAGGTGTTACCTCGATACACTCATCCTGCTGGATATACTCCATACATTCTTCCAGTGTCATCAGGGTTTTTGGCTGGATGCGTGTTGCATCATCACTACCGCTTGCACGGTGGTTGGTCAGCTTCTTTGGTTCAGTTGCGTTCACCACCAGGTCACCTGGTTTGATGTTTTCCGCAATGATCTGACCGGCATAAACGTCTTCACCGGCATCAACAAAGAACGAACCGCGATCCTGCAACTTATCGATCGAGTAACCAGTAGTCTTTTCGGTATTCTTCGAAAGCAATACACCCTTGTCGCGCCCGGGGATCGGACCTTTCCATGGTTTGTATTCGGTGAAACGATGCGCCATTACAGCTTCACCGGTTGTTGCGGTAAGCATTTGCGTACGCAGGCCAATCAACCCCCTTGACGGGATTTCAAACTCGAGATGCTGCATTTCACCTTTCGTTTCCATGATCAGCATTTCACCTTTCTTACGCGAAACGAGGTCAATAACTTTTGAAGCAAATTCCTGTGGCACGTCAACCACCAGGTTCTCATACGGCTCATTTTTACGGCCATCGATTTCCTTGATGATTACCTGTGGCTGGCCTACGGTCAGCTCATATCCTTCACGACGCATTGTTTCAATCAGGATACCAAGGTGAAGGATACCACGACCATATACGATCAGGCTATCCCCTTCTTCACTATCCGTCACTTTTAACGCGAGGTTCTTTTCTGTTTCCTTCATCAGGCGGTCACGCAGGTGACGCGAGGTAACAAACTTACCATCCTTACCAAAGAACGGGGAATTGTTCACCGAGAACAACATGTTCATGGTTGGCTCATCCACACTGATCACCGGTAATGCTTCCGGGTTCTCAGCATCGGCAAGGGTATCGCCAATGTTGAAATTTTCAATCCCCACCACTGCGCAAAGATCACCAGCTACCACTTCGGTAACTTTCTTCTTGCCCATTCCTTCAAACACATATAATTCACGGACCTTGGTCTTTTTAATTGAACCGTCGGCCTGCATCAGTACCACGTTCTGGCCTTCCTTCAACACGCCACGATTTACTTTTCCGATGGCAATACGGCCAAGGAAGGAAGAATAATCGAGGGAGGTCAGCTGCATCTGCACCGGTCCTTCATTGATCTTGGGAGCCGGAACATATTTTACTATACCGTCAAGCAGTGGCTCAATGCCTTCGATCTGCTCATTTTTATCGTTGAACCAGCCATTCTTGCCCGAGCCATAGAAAGTCGGGAAGTCCAGCTGCTCTTCTGTTGCATCGAGGTTAAAGAACAATTCAAAAACCGCATCATGCACCTCATCAGGGCGACAGTTTGGTTTATCGACCTTGTTGATGATCACAATCGGCTTCAGGTTCAGTTGCAGGGCTTTCTGTAATACGAAACGCGTCTGCGGCATCGGTCCCTCAAACGCATCCACCAGCAGGCAAACACCATCAGCCATTTTTAACACACGCTCTACCTCACCACCAAAGTCGGCGTGACCCGGGGTATCGATAACGTTAATTTTTACACCTTTGTAGGTAACAGAGGCGTTTTTACTGAAGATCGTGATCCCACGTTCCCTTTCCAGGTCATTGCTGTCCATGATCAGGTCACCCGTTGCCTGGTTCTCCCGGAACGTTTTGGTGGCGTGTAATATCTTATCGACCAGTGTAGTTTTACCGTGGTCAACGTGCGCAATAATTGCTATGTTTCTGATTTCCATATACTTATTAAGAGGGTGTTGAGTAATTCACCCGGGAATCCGTTGCAGGCAGACCGCTGGAATTGAAGCGGGAACCGTGTTTCGGCCTGCAAAAGTACTCTATTTTGGCCGCCTGTGCAAACCGGTTTCAGAATATAACAAAAACACCATCTGGCCGTTCACACATTGGTAATATGCTGTATATCTATTTTCAAGTAATTTGGTAACCAGCCTGGCCAGTTGCCGTCATATACATAAACAGACCCAAAACCTCCCCTGCATGAAATTCCTGAAATGGTTGGCTATTGTTGTTCTCGTCCTGATTGTAATTTATTTCCTTGGACCCAAACCCGCACCGGCCACCCTGGGAACGGCACTGCCCGATGTACCCGCAAGCGGACTGGATACATGGATCGCCGCCAACGAGCACAGTCATAAACTGAAACCCGACAACGAAGCCAGGATCATCTGGGCCGACTCGGCCCATGGGGTGACGGAGTATTCAATTGTATACCTGCATGGATTTTCCGCAAGCCAGGAAGAAGGCGATCCGGTGCATCGCAATTTTGCAAAGAAAATCGGCGCCAATCTTTACCTGTCACGCTTGTCGGACCACGGTATCGATACCACTGAACCACTCCTTGGCTTCACAGCCGACCGGGTATGGGAATCGGCCAAAGAGGCATATGCCATCGGTAAAAAACTGGGACGGAAAGTGATCATTGTAGGCACCTCTACCGGGGGTACCCTCGCGCTCAAACTTGCTGCCCTCTACCCCGAAATTTATTCACTGATCCTGCTTTCACCCAACATAGCCATCAACGACCCAAATGCCTGGGTGCTCAACAATCCATGGGGACTGCAGGTGGCCCACCTGGTGAAAGGGGAGTATAATATTTCCGAAGACACCGGCGCACTGTACAAACAGTACTGGAACAGCAAATACAGGATGGAAGCAGCAGTTGAGCTGGAAGAACTGCTGGAAAAAACAATGAAGGCCTCTGTTTTTGAAAAAGTAAAACAACCGGTACTGCTCCTTTATTATTATAAGGATGAAGCCCACCAGGATGATGTGGTAAAGGTATCCGCCATGTTAAGGATGTTCCGCCAGCTGGGCACCCCCGACTCACTGAAAAAAGAACAGGCATTACCCGCTACCGGCAACCACGTGATCGGCTCCTATATCCGATCGAAGGACCTGCCCTCGGTAGAAAAAGCGATAGACGATTTTGCATCTAAAACACTGCACCTGCCATTCAGGGACACCCTTCAGCAGGGGATGTAAACTTCATACTGCAAAGGCCCGGCAGCATCCCGGCATCAGAATGGGTAACCGATCCCCAGGTTGAGCACCAGGTTCTCCTTTCTCCAGCCCGGGCTGCTGAAATCTATCTGGTTAAGCACCCACCGCTGCCCGTCCGGCAACCATGGTTTACGCAGGGGCATGGCCAGGTCGAGGCGTAATACCAGGAAGGATATATCGAACCGCAGGCCGACACCCGCGCCAATGGCGAACTCCTTCATGAAATTTTTGGTAAACTTCACACCCGGGCGGGGTAACACCGTACTGGTATCGTCGTTCCTTAACCAGATATTACCTGCGTCTATAAACACTGCCCCCTGTATGATGCCCACCAGTTTGGCGCGCAGTTCGGTGTTAATTTCAATCTTGATATCACCTGATTGGTCCGGCTGGAATCCGGTGCTGTCAATGGTATCATCGTGATACGTACCCGGACCAATGGAACGGCTCCGGAAAGCCCGCAGGCTGTTGGTACCCCCTACAAAAAACTGCTTTACAAACGGAAGCGACTGTGAGTTGCCATAGGGAAGCCCGTAACCAAGGATGAGCCGGTTCGCCAGGATTTTGTTTGTGGTGCTGCCAAGCTTCAGGTAGTACCGGAGATCTGTTTCCAGCTTCACATACTGGGAAAACTGCGCGCGGAAAATGGTTTTCGGATCCGATTGCGATGCACCGGTAAGTAACCCCAGCAGGTTGCCCGACAGGTCAATATTCCCGTTAAAATACAACCCATCCTTGCGATCGCCCTGCAACTGGTTGTAGTTGAAATTATAATTGGTCCCGACTATAAATTGTTTTTCAATTGCCTTCAGCAGGATCGGTCGTTTCCGCGCACTGTCTGTATACTCCTGTGTCACCTTCGCAGGCTGCACATAATTAATGGCAATCAGGTTAAATGTATGTTCCTTCTGAAGGCTTTCTTTCCAGATGTATCCCAGTTCACCCCGGAAAGAGGTTACCGTGTATAATTTCTGTTTGGTAATCAGATCGTACCCGAGCCTGATATTGGTCCGGGGCACGAATGAGCTACTGGTGTTGAGTTTAATCAACGGTACCACAAACCTCGGGAACGTGAGGTTGGCTTCCGCACCGGCACGATAGGTATTGTATCCCCGGAAGTTGCCACTGAACTGAACCTCAAACCCGCCGGTTGCATCGATCGACAAAAGTTCACCTCCCCTGAATGTGTTGCGGTTGCGCCATCCGACTGTCAGTGCCGAACCGGTCAGGTTATTGGATTTTGTACTCGCATTCACTTCCGCACGGAGTGATTTTTTAGGAAGCGGGGTAAGGTAATAATAGGCGTCCAGCAGGGCAGAATCCTGCCGGGGCTGCACTTCAAAACGGTTTTTTACAAATTTGAATACGCCAAGATTTACCAGGCGGTTAAGGCTGGTGTTATGATCTGTCCGGTTGTAAACATCACCCGTCTTGAATCGCATGGCTTCGTCGAACATGCGTGGCTTGTACCGTTCCCGGCGGTCAACCACATAATATCCTTTATACAGTTTGGCGTTCTTCTTCAGCGTATCGGACGTGGCAGCTCCGAGGCGGAATGCCGGGAAAATAAATACATCCTTGATCGTATAAATCTGGCGGGCAATGGTCGGAGTACCCTGCTTTACTTTCACATACAGGTTTGCACGGTTGCTTCCGATGGTCGAGTCTACCTGTACCTTGATGTAGTCCGGATCAAAATAATAAAAGCCATGTTCCTTAAGGTAGTTGTCGATCCGCTCGCGTTCGAGTTTGACGGTCGCCAGATCGAACGGCACATCTGATTTAAGGAATGTAGCAGCCGATGAAGTATCGATATGACGGATCAGTACCGACGAATCCTGCTCAAAAACAACCGTATCAACTATATACCGTGGTCCGGGCTGCACCGTATAAATGGCTGTCGCCTTTTTCTTTTTCACCACGGTATCACCACGCACAACCGCATGGAACCATCCGGCATTCTCAAGCGTACTCTGTAATACTTTTTCGTTATGGTCAAGATCCACCTGGCTAAGCAGCACAGGAGGCTCACCCACTTTATTTTTCAACCAGCCAGCAGGGGATTTTTCTTTTTTCGGGTTGCCCGCCAGGTTATACATTGCCAGCTTGAATCGGATGCCCAGGATTTTTTTATTCGGCGTCGGTCGGGTGAGTCCGCTGATCCTCCCACTGATGGCACTCTTTTCTTTTTTTGACAGGGTACTGTCCTGCACTTTAATGGATGAACCCACATACAAAGCGTCTCCCGCAGGGAGTTTGCGCGTATTGCTGCAGGCTGTGAACAACAGGCCGGCAATAACAGTCACCAGTACAAACTGAATTCTCTTCATAAAATATTTAATTCCCTGCTTATTGTTTCACCGGATCTGCCACCGGTTTTTTTTCAGGAACCGGTGTTCCCTGTGATGCACCAGCTCCGGCCGCAGCACCGGCAGCCGACGCGGCGCGTTTTTCCCGACGTGCTTTTCTTTCCCTTTCCACTTTCTTCTTATGAATGATCTCACGGAAGCGGTTATAATCCAGCGTCATCACAAATCCGACCCCGGTTTCGATTATATTCCCTTCAATCACGCCCTGGTATTCATTTTTACGGTAGGCGCGCAACTGGTAACGGCCGTCGTCGCTCAACCGGTAATTGAGCCCGATGTTGCCGGCAATATTATTCGATTGTTGGTTAGAATTCTGCGGACCCTCCAGCTCGAAGTTGCTGCCAACCGTTACAGTCAGGCGATCATTCAACAGGCGTTTCGACAGCCCGACATTGAGGTCGGTCCGGTCGGCCCTTTTGCCGGTGGAATAATCTTCGCTCGACTGCACATCGAAATTTAAATCAACCCCCGCCACCAGGTCACCCGCCAGTTTATTCAACTGTTCGGTCATCAGTTTACTCACGCTCTGCCTCGCCAGCGTAGCCGCAGAAAATCCGCTGCCACTGCTTTCAAAAGGATTCTCCGCCACAAAGCGGTTTAAGAGTAACAGGGCAAACACCTGTTTATTCATTTCCGCATCTTCTGTACGGAGTTGGTCAAGTTTTGTTTCAACCGTGGTTTTCACATCCGCGACTACGCCGAGGTTCTGGTTCTCCGGCAGGCGGATGTCGAAACTGATTGACGGTTTCATGAGTGCGCCTTCCATTTTCAACAGCACTTCAAACGGCAGCTTCTGCATGTAGTTGCTGCGACTGGCCCCGGTTGTAGCATCGTCATCACTGCCCAGCTGGCCTTTCACCAGGTCAAGCGGCGCTGTGTTGGCAATATAGGTGGCAGTGATGTCGACCGTTGCATCGGTGGGTTCACCGGCAAACGTGAGGCGGCTGCCTTTATTTATAACAAAGCGCCGGCGGATGCCATTAAAGGACAGTTCATACGCACCGTCTTCCAGTTCATAGGTGCCCGCCAGTGTAATTTCGCCACCGGGTGTAATACTGGTATTCAGTGAAGCTTCGCCTTTCACATTCAGGAAATCACCATTGCCCTCATCTACAATCAGGGTAAAGTCGGCTGCTTTGTCCACCTCAATGTTGAGGGAAACCTGCATGCCACTCAGGTCAACGGAATTTAATGAATCATAGGCGGCAAGGAACAACGAATCGCTTACAGGCGCATCCATATCCACAAACTCCACAATACCCTCGCGCTCCACCACTCCGGGTTCACTTTGTGGCAGCACCACCGTCATGGCGGTATTATCATTCACCTTGATGCGGCCATCAATAACCGGGTTGGTTTCCGTTCCGGTAATATCCAGGTCAGTATCGAAAAACAGTTTACCATAAAAAATCTTGTTGTCTTTTTTGGTGCTGTTCAGCGCGCGGAAATTGGTCGCCTTCACGTCGAGGCCAAGGACAAAATTCTGGAAGTTGGTGGTCTTCACATCACCGTTTATCGCAAGCGAATTACTGGCAGAATCTTTTACTTCGAAATTATTAAAGCGGATCCCCTGGTTATTGATCACGATGCTTTCATCATCCACACGGAAATAATTGTTGAGTGCACTGGGGGTAAATCCAACCTGTTTAAAATTGAGCTGGCCATTTACGTTGGGAGCGCTGGGAGTACCCTTGATCGTGAACTGCCCATCCAGTCCGCCCGTGGCGTCGCGGAGGGCGCCCGCCGACAGCGCCTGCGCCGTGGTCATTGGCAGTGCGTTGATGGCAAGGTTCATATCAAAACTGCTGGTGGCAGTAAAATAATCGCCGGTCAGTTTTACATCATTACCA
Organism: Chitinophagaceae bacterium; assembly: GCA_004173255.1. Classification (GTDB taxonomy): domain Bacteria; phylum Bacteroidota; class Bacteroidia; order Chitinophagales; family Chitinophagaceae; genus JBEVJC01. The sequence goes on from SDZZ01000016.1 coordinate 19,261, forward strand.
TTACCGGTAATGGCCACATCTGCATTAAAGGTATCGGCCGTTTTGTTGGCCACCAGCGCCTTTACATTACCTACGGTGTCACCCTTGATGGTGAGGTCGGCAATATCGAGGTCACTCGTAAATAAAGGTGTACCCACCAGGTCATTTACCACCGCCTTACCATTCAGTTGCCCGTCCACCAGCGTGGAGTCCGGCATTACAAAACCGGTCAATGTCGCAATCCGGAAGTTCTCAAAACTTACTTCCAGGGGCGAATTTTTTTCCTGTGTCGTGCTGTTGATCCCAAGGTTCTGTGTGCCCTGGCTCAGCACAAAGTCGGTGGCGTGGATATCATCCGGAGCCACCCTGATTACATTGTCGGGGGAAACGGTCCAGTTGTCGTAGTTGAGCACCAGCCCGGTCGGCTTCAGCAAAAATTCGTATACCCCGGCCAGCGGCTGGCGAAAGTAACCGCCCACATTGTACTGGTCCTTATCGAGCTTCTTTATATTAAGGGTGAAATCTGCAATGTTTTCGGCGATGATGGTAGTTAGCGTTACATTATCCAGCTGGATGGACGAACCACTTTTGATCTGCTGCACCGTAGTCAGCACATCGAGGGATACATCGCCCGATTTTGCATCGAGGTTCAGGTTCCGGATCTGGTTGGTCCCCATAGTAATGGCCGGCGCGCGCAGGTTGGCGGTCCAGCCCAGGAGATCATCGAAATGGGACCGGAGGGACAGCGAGTCCATCCTTTCCAGCCCGGGTACAACAGCCTGGAGCACGGGGCCGTTCACTACATCGGCATTCAGGGTAAAATTGTAAGGTGACTGCTTTTCATTGAGACTGTCGGTTCCGGCAATCTGGAAATAGGGGTCAATCGAGCGTTGGATCACCGTTCCCATTTCCGTCAGTTTGTAAATACCTTCCAGTTGGGCATATAATATATCACTGTTCAGCCGCAGGTAACGCCCATTGCTGTCGAGCCGGCCTGCAAAAACCTGCACCGTATCCATCTTGTAACGCTGCTCCTTGTCCACCAGTAGCGACTCGGAAATGGTCAGTTCCCCTTCCAGGCTGTCAATATTGGCTACCGGGAAATCAGCGCTGATTTTACCGTGGTAAATCAGCTTGTCGGGGGTAAAGTTGAGTGCCTGTGCTTTTATGCTATCCACCATCAGTTCCAGCCTGATCGCAGGGTCCTTTCCCGATACATCGGCCGATGCGTCAAGGGCAAAATGGATATTCGGGTCCTCGATACCAGCCTTGGCTGTGATCAGCTGGTTTTTGGCGGTGGCTTCCAGCTCGAAATCGCGGTACTCATACCTGTTATATATAATGGAGTTGATCACCCCTTTAATTTCGGCATTGGCGGTTTTCGGATCATATCCCTTGCCCTTTGCGGTAAGTGACATGGTAACGGGACCATATGTACTGTCGTCCTGCATGATGGTACCGAGATCCAGTTTTTCCGTGGTAAACACCATATCATATGCGGCATTTTTCGCGTCCGTGATATTCTGTGTCAATCCTTTTACGGTCACATTACCCAGGTCGGTCCGCAGCCGGAGGTCTGTCAGCAGATCCGCCATCGAACCTTTGATGCGACCTGTCAGGTTAATCCGGTTGGGGAATGTAATATTTTTAGGGAGGCTGTTAGCCGGCATGAATGATAAAAGGTCGCGACGGGAACTGCTGATATTATTAATAACAAGATCAGCCCTCATCTTGTCCATATTCGGAAGGCCACTTAATGTTCCACTCACATCGAGACGGGTAGATGACAACCCGGCAAGTGACAGGCGTTCCACTTTCAGGTTGTTCACCGAACCGGTCACGCGTCCATCAAGTAGCCAGGTGGCGTTTGGATTTGCAAATGCAGGTTGCTGTCGAAGGGTCGGTACAAATGCCAGCACATCCTTCACCAGGATTTTACTGTTATCAATATCGGCGTCTACCTGAAGGTTACCGATGTCGGTCGACATGGCTTCGAGCGATGTATACTCAATGGCGATATCGCGTTTGATTTCTGTACCTGGTGTTTTGAGGTACAGGTTTTTTAAAAACGCCTGGTTGGAAGCATACAGGAAATCCGTTTTCAGTTGTTGCAATTCAAAACCACTTTTCTCTTTAAAGTTTGCGTCGGTCACCGAAGCACCAATTGAATCATTGCTGAAAATAAAATTATTTACCTGGAAGGTTCCGATACCTGCATCGAGGTGCGCGAAATCCATTCCTTCTTTTGCCGCTGGTTTATTCTGGTCATCAAATTTTACATCAACCGATTTCAGGTCGAGCGATGAAAATAATAACCGCATCGCCTGCTGGTCATTTACCGTATCAACATTTGTTTTATCAACAACTACTGCCGGTTGAACCGAAGTGGTTTTATCCATCCGGATAATTGCTTTTGTATCGTGCAGCAAAATGGTCCCGAGATCAAAAACACTGTTGGCCAGGTCGATCGTTTTTGGTTTGAGATCGAGGTCCCCGATCGATGCATTTGCATACATCGCCCCAACGTTGTTTGTATAGTCGATCGATGACTTTGTTAATGAAACGTGACCAATCCCGAGTTGTAAAACCGGTGATGGCTTTCCGGGTGTTGCAGTAACAGTATCTGAAATTTCAGGATCTACAATGAGTGGTTTTGCCTGCGCAATTTTTGTATGGAGTTCCCGGATGTTTACCTGCGGAATGTCAAAATTCATTTTATCAAGATCGAAGGTTTTTATCCTCGTATCAAAATGCGCAAGACTGAGATCAACATCATTTCCTGTCACCACATCCTGGTAAACAAACCGCAGGTTGTTGAGGTCGACCGTTCCGATTTTTATGGCCATTCCCGCCGACGTGTCAGTGGAAGTTGTTGTGTCGGGTGATGATGATCCGAATGCATCGACAATGTACTGGAAGTTGAACGTTGTATCGGGAAGAAGCCGTTTTATTTTAGCAGTTGCATCGTCCAGTTTTACACTTTCAATGTCCAGTTCGTTGTTAAAAATGATATCGTAAAAACTGAGGTTGATACGTAATTCGCCCGCCGAAAAAAGGGTATCCTTCGACTGGTCCTCGAGGTACACATCATCCACCGCAACCTTGCCCGTGAGGGTGATAAAAAGCCGGCCGATTTCAACCTTTGTTTCAATCTTTTTTTCGAGCCAGGCCGTGGCTTTAGAGGTGATAAATTTCTGCACCGGAGGCGTGAGTATTAAAAGAAGCACTACCAGAATGAGCAAAAATATCCCCAGGACTGTCTTTAAAACTATCCGAACTACCTTCCGCCAACCGCCTTTTTTCTCTGGAACCTTCTCCATCCTGTAATTGCTTGCCTTAGTAAGATTTGGGAATCTGAAACCTGATTTTGTATACGATGACAACTGAAAATATCGTGCTATTCTCCCGGGTCAAATTAAATAGTTCGGAGTGAAACGGTTTCGAATAGCACCTATTGGTTAAATTGCCCGCTAAATCGCCTGTATGATCCGTTCAAAAATAGCTGGTATCGGGAAGTATGTACCGGAAAATATCATGACAAATGATGACCTGAAAGAGTACATGGATACCAGTGATGAATGGATCCGGGAACGCACCGGCATCCAGGAGAGAAGGTATGCACACCGCACCGGGGAAACCACTACAACAATGGCAATCGAAGCTTCGAAAATTGCTATTGAAAGAGCGGGTATTACGGCTGCCGATATCGACTTTATTGTGTTCGCAACATTGTCCCCTGATTACTACTTTCCTGGTTGCGGCGTATTGCTTCAACGCGAAATGAAGATGAAGGAAATCGGCGCACTTGATGTGCGTAACCAGTGCAGCGGATTTGTTTATGCGCTCAGTATTGCTGATCAGTTTATACGTACCGGCACCTATAAAAACATCCTTGTTATAGGATCGGAAAAACATTCTTTCGGGCTCGACTTCAGTACCAGGGGAAGGAATGTTTCGGTCATTTTTGGTGATGGTGCCGGGGCCGTCGTCATGCAGCCAACAGAAAAAGAAAAACAGGGAATTTTATCAACCCATCTGCATAGCGATGGGGAAAGTGCTGAAGTACTTGCGATGTTCAATCCGGGTACCCATGCCAACCATTGGAATGGTGGAAAGGTGCTGGCCGATTTCAAAAATGCGCCCATCGGTGAAATGTTTTTCAGTCATGAAATGGTGGAGAAGGCGCAGGTATTTCCCAACATGGATGGACCCGCTGTTTTTAAAAAAGCGATTGTAAAATTTCCCGAAGTGATTAACGAAGCGCTGACTAAAAACGGGTATAAGCCATCCGATCTTGATATGCTCATTCCACACCAGGCCAACCTGCGGATTGCACAATTTGTACAACAACAATTAGGTCTTCGCGACGACCAGGTTTTTAATAATATCCAGAAGTATGGAAACACCACTGCTGCTTCCATACCGATCGCTTTATGTGAAGCATGGGAAGAAGGAAAAATAAAAGAGCACGACCTGGTTTGCCTTGCCGCATTCGGAAGTGGATTTACCTGGGGAAGCGTTTTACTTAATTGGTAATTTTCCGGCAGATCAGTCAGGACGAAATCCTTTCAGCAGTAAAAAGATACTCCGCGCTGCGAATGAGTATGGCCG
>SDZZ01000289.1 GCA_004173255.1 Chitinophagaceae bacterium
CAACGGGATTTTCTCGTTACTATCGGCGATCCTGCCACCTGCAAGTGGCGAAGTGGCAAGCGGACGCATGTATTTCTGTTTGATATAGTCAACCTGACCGTTGTCCAGTGCAGAAGTATTGAGCAGGTTCAGTTCGATATGGTTGGTGACAATCGGGCTGCGCAGGAACGAACTGAGCAGCTGGTGCTGGAACACGGAAAAATTAACCACACCGATGTTCCGGATTTTTCCTGACTCCTTCAACCGTTCCAGTGTCACTGCAGTCTCCTCAAGGTTTGACAGTGGATCCAGCTGGTTCAGCAGGAACACATCGATATAGTCCGTGTTTAATTTGCGCAGCGAATTTTCTACGCTGTTGGTGATATGCTCACGGGATGTATCATAGTGTTTGATCCGGATATCAGGGCGAGATGGATGCGGCAGGTTGACACCCGCCTTGGTAAACAACACCAGGTCTTCCCTTTTAACTGACTTACGACGGATGATATTGCCGAAAAGTTCTTCGCAGGCGTATCCTCCATAAGTATCTGCATGGTCAAATGTATTGATACCGAGATCAAGGCAGAGATTGACGATACTCTCCATCTTTTCTTCGGTAAGGTCCTTGCCCGACCAGTCATAAAATCCGTATACCGCGGGTGATACTTTAGGCCCGGAGTCGCTGAGATAAATCTTTTCCATTGCAGTTTGTAATTTTTAATAGCGGGTATGTAACTACATAGTCCACTGAACAAGTAGACAAATATAGGAATTTGGACCACACCAGCCTGAAATTGTAACTGTTAATTGTCTAGTTGTCGCTAAGGCCGTTGGTAGCTGCTGCCATTCGACAGTAAAGTACTTCCTTCGGTAGTCAGGAACCTCGTCTGCACAAAGGAATCCATATCGTAACTGAGTTTTCGTTTTACCGAAAAATGCAGGTGGGGGCGGATTACCAATCCGGTCGCCCCACTTATAGCAACCTGCTGACCACGGTTCACCCTGCCAGACCTGATCAATACCCCGTGTTGCGCCAGATGCCAGTAGCAGCCAAAGCTTCCATCATCATGGCGGATGATCAGGTAATTTGCCTTGTTCTTATAGGATTCACCCATGCCACCTTCATTGCTGTTGTCCCGGTAACTATAAACGGTACCTTCCCTTGCAGCATGAACCGGGGTACCAACCGCCATTTCAAAATCAAGCGCGGCAATATGGGAGTGGGAAAACAACCCGCCGTAACCCTGCACCACCCGGTGCCGGTCGCCTTTTGCATATGGCAACCCGTAAAGGTATTCGTCTGTATTTTTTGTCACCTCGTTGTGGTAAAAAAACAGGCCCGCCGCTATCACCAGCAGGACCAGCACCACCATCAGGAGCTTCCTTAAAATATTAACCCATCTGCACTTTTTAGACATAACACCATAACGTTGATTTGTCCGGAAATTGTGCAGGCAGGCAGCATTAACCACCGGCACCTTATCCAGTACAGTCTTCCTGGAAAAAAGCTGATGACATTCCCTGCAATGGCACGATGTCAAGAAAAGCGTTTATCATGTTCAAAAATATCGTTCCCATTGCTGCCATCGTGCTGCTACTGGCCAGTTGTAAAAAAGACTCGAACCCAACCCCGGATCCACAGGACCCGGCCCAGCAGGACATTACGGCCCTCGACAGCAAGATGAGCCAGTGGATGACCAGCAATGGCATGCCCGGTATGTCACTCGCCATCAGCAAAAACGGAAAGCTGGTTTACAGCAAGGCCTACGGCGTTGGTGATAAGGAAACCGCTGCCCATGTCACCACCGGATCGGAGTTCAGGGTGGCAAGTGTGAGCAAACTGATCACCTCAGTGGCCGTGATGAAACTGGTGCAGGATGCAAAGCTGACGATGGACCAGAAAGTATTTGGTACCGGCGGCATACTGGGCACCACTTACGGAACTCAACCCTACAGACAATACGTAACCGATATTACACTGAGTCATTTGCTCCACCACACGGAAGGTGGATGGGGACAGGCGAACGACCCGGCATTCTTCGACAAAAACCTGGACGCAACGGCATTGATCAATTACACCCTGAATAATGTGGCACTGACCAAAGCACCCGGAACTTCGTTTGACTATTCCAACTTCGGATACATACTGCTCGAAAAGATTATCGAAAAAGCCAGCGGTAAGTCTTACGCTTCGTATGTTAATGACGAAATCTGGCAAAAAGTAGGCGCTTCCCAGTCAGCCATTGCTGCCACTTCCCTGTCGGGTCGCACGGCAAACGAAGTAAAATATTATGGCCAGGGCGGCGACGCCAATTTTGTGTACGACTACATCGGATTTAACCGCGCCGCGGGAGCCATGGGATGGCGAAGCACTCCAGCTGACCTGCTTCGTTTCGTAAACGCAGTGGACAGTTCGGATACCAGGCCAGATATCCTGAGCCTGCCCACCATCAAAACGATGGTCACTACAACCCCCGCCAGCACCGGGTTTGGCGGTATGCAGTTTGGTTGCGGATGGGTGATCGAAAACGGGGAATGGTTCTGGTGGGGCAGCCTGCCGGGTACCTTTGCCATCCTTTACCGCAATGCCAACGGAATGTGCATTGCCGCCACTTCCAACAGCAGGAAACAACCAACGCCCGAAAACTCACTGTACTCATTTATCTCCGTCATTAACTACGCAGCCTTTGATGCCTCCATACCATGGCAGGACATTGACCAGTTCGGTAAGTAGACCGGCCATCGGTACAAATACGCCCCAGGGCAAAAAAAAGCAACTCCATTTCCGGAGTTGCTTTTTTTGTGAGGTCCCGACCAGATTCGAACTGGTGTAGAAGCTTTTGCAGAGCTTTGCCTAGCCACTCGGCCACAGGACCATTTGAAAACCAACAAATTAAAGTATGGCTGGTTTTTTTGAACGACTGCGAAAATAGGATATTTTTGATAATTGCTTTAGCGAAATCACTTAAATATATTTATGAACCGTATTGCCGAATCCGAACTCATCATCAACTCCCGGGGTGCCGTTTACCACCTTGACCTGCGGCCGGAAGAGCTGGCTCCCACTGTTATCACAGTCGGCGATCCCGGGCGGGTGGCCGAAGTCAGCAAGTATTTCGATTCGATTGAGTCAAAAGCGCAGCACCGCGAGTTCATTTCCCATACAGGATATGTTGGTAAAAAACGGATTACCGTGTTATCCTCGGGGATTGGGCCGGACAATATCGACATCGTGATGAACGAACTCGATGCGCTGGTCAATATCGATTTTGAAACCCGCCAGGTAAAACCGGAACTGACTTCCCTTAACGTGATCCGGATCGGCACCTCCGGCTCCCTGCAGGCCGATATACCAGTCGATTCGTTTGTGGCAGCCACACATGGGCTCGGAATTGATAACCTGCTCAACTTCTACCGGCACGACCAGAACGATGAGGAGAAACTTTTGATCCAATCTTTTGTTACTTATACACAGCTGAACGGGCAAATGAGTTACCCCTACATCAGCAGCGCCGCTTCTTCCCTGCTTAAACACTTTGTAACTGGTTTCCACCAGGGAATTACGGTCACCTGCCCGGGGTTTTATGGACCGCAGGGTCGCGTTCTGCGACTGGGCGTCCAGAATCCGGACCTGATCAACCGGCTCACCGATTTCCGGTTCGGACAGCACCGGATCACTAACTTTGAGATGGAAACATCTGCCATCTACGGCCTTGGCAAACTTCTTGGCCATAACTGCTTAGCCATAAACGCGATTGTAGCCAACCGCGTGCGAAAAGAATTTTCGAAAGACGGTAAAGCTGCCGTTGAGAAACTTATCCAGGGTTTTATCGGGATATTTGCAAATAATCTGTAAGAAAAGAAGGATCAAATAGTATGATTGTAAAATTCGTAAAGTTCCAGGGTACAGGGAACGATTTCATTATCCTGGACAACAGGAACTCTCTTTATTCATCATTGCGGGAGGACGATGTGCGTCGCCTGTGCGACCGCAGGCTGGGAATCGGTGCCGACGGACTGATGATGCTGAACCAGCGCCCAGGCTATGATTTCGAAATGAAATATTACAATGCCGACGGACGGGAAGGCAGCATGTGCGGCAATGGCGGTCGCTGCCTGGTAAAATTTGCCTACCAGATCGGAATCCATAAAAGTGAGTATAAATTCATGGCGGTTGATGGCGAACATGAGGCCGAAATTGATACCGATGGCATCGTATCGCTGAAGATGAAAGACGTGGATACCATTCGAAAAAAGAATGGTGATTTCATGCTCGATACCGGCTCACCCCATTATGTAAAACTGGTAAACGATGTGATGGATATTGATGTTTATAAAAAAGGACACGATATCCGCTACAGCAAGGAATATGAGCAAACCGGCATCAATGTCAATTTCGTGGAACAAACGAATGACGACAAAATCATTGTGCGCACCTACGAGCGTGGTGTGGAAGATGAGACCTATTCCTGCGGCACGGGCGTTACTGCTGCTGCACTGGTTTGTTACCACAATGAAAACGGGTTCAATGATGTCCAGGTCAAAACCCTGGGTGGCAACCTGTCGGTCGAATTTGACCGGACGGATGATGACCGCTACCATAATATCTGGCTGAATGGCCCGGCAGAACGGGTTTTCGAAGGGTCGGTCGAGATAAATTGATTCCGCCGGGGAATAAATCATCGGCCGCCGCCATGCTGGGCCATTCCCCTACCTTTGCGCTGCCATGATCCAGTACTTTAAAAATATAAGTCATACCACCGTCGAGATTGACAAGCCGGAAGAAGGCAGCTGGGTAAACGTACTCCCGCCGCTGAAACAGGAAGAATTCTCGGAACTGTCGGAAGTGCTCGATATACCGATCGACTTCCTGACCGACTCACTCGATATCGATGAACGGAGCCGGTATGAAGAAGACGACAATGTAAAACTCATTGTCATCAAAACCCCCACCGAAAACAACTCCTTTAACGATAGTGATGCATACTACATCACTATCCCGATCTGCATTATCCTCACCCATAACCAGACTGTAACTGTCAACTCGTTTGAGAACTCGGCTATCAAAAAATTCCTGGGTTCGTTCCAGAACCGCCATCCGGACAAACGAAGCATGATGGTGTTAAAGATTTTTGAAAAGGTGGTCCAGAATTTCCTGGAACACCTGAAGGAGATCAACCAGCGAAGAAATGTACTGGAGATGAAACTGTACGACGCAAACAGGAACGAACAACTGCTGCAGCTGATGCGGATCCAGAAAAGCCTGGTGTATTTTGTTACAGCCCTTCGCTCAAATGAACTGCTGTTCATGAAACTGACCCGTACCAATTTCCTTTCGTTGAACGAAGAGGAAAAGGAGTTCCTGGATGACCTGATCGTTGATAATTCACAGGCCCTTGAGATGGCCAATATTTATACAAACATACTGAGCAGTACGCTCGATGCTTTTGCCAGTATCATTGCGAATAACCAGAATGAAGTACTGAAGCGGCTGGCTGTAATCACTATTGTGCTAACGTTCCCGGTATTGATCGCCAGCCTGTTCGGAATGAACGTGCCAAGCGGTTTTGAGCATTCGCGATATGCGTTTTACGTGGTGGTTTTCCTGTCTTTCGTTATTTCACTCGTGATAGGGTGGCTATTCCTCCGAAAGAAGATTTTCTGATGATCATCCGGAGCGAAGCTTTGTCATCCCTAGGGATCAGCGGTTGTCATCCCGAAGCGAAGCGTTGTCATCCGCAGCGAAACGTTGCCATCCAATGCGAAGCGTTGTCATCCAAAGCAAAGCGTTGTCATCCCGAAGGGATCAGCGTTTGCCATCCCGAAGCGAAACGTTGTCATCCAAAGCGCAGCGTTGTCATCCAAAGCGAAGCTTTGTCATCCCGTAGGGATCAGCGGTTGTCATCCCGGAGCGAAGCGTTGTCATCCCGTAGGGATTAGCGGTTGTCATC
>SDZZ01000290.1 GCA_004173255.1 Chitinophagaceae bacterium
GCTCAATCCCTGCGTGTCCTGGGCTACCAGTGTCGGGGCCGGATTCAAATCTGCCTCGGGACCTGCAGCAGGTTTCTTTTCCCGTGGAGTAACAGGCGTATCGGTTGCTTGTTTTGTTTTATCGATATCGGTGCGTTTGAAATAAGCTTCCAGTGCTGCCTGTTCACGCGTTATGGCCTTATCGAGCAGTTTGTCGAACATCACTTCATCACGCACCTCCTGCAGGTAGAGCACTTTCATAAACTTCCGGAATTGCACCCAGCCATCATCAAATGTAATGTGGCCGTTGCTGATCGCCTGGAGCATCAGTTTATACTTGTCGATCCAGCGCTCATAGCTGAGCATCTTTTCGATGTCAATAAAAAAATGCCAGAAGGGAAGACGGTTATCCATTTCAGGGTTTTTCTTTTGGAAGCAGCTGTTCGCGGCGGGTTACGGCAGACTGGGTTTTCAGGATCGCCTGGTAGTAAAACGGAAGTGTATCCGTTCCTTTTTTTACAAATTCTTCCGTCATGCCTTCTTCACGGGCTTTGGAAAATGCAGTGATCCATTCCGACAGTGCCGTCGATTTTGGCTCTTGCGGATTGCCAAGATCATAATTGTAAGCCTGCAGCCAGTCAAGCATTTCACTGGTCGACACCCGCTTGTTATCATTCGGGTCTTTCCGGATTTCCTCCCGCAGCGCATAAAACCGTTTGATGGCCAGGTCAAGGAACGTGGTCAGCTGTTTCGGTTCATTGTCTTTGGTAGCCAGCGTTACCAGGGCATTGTGTTCTTCCATTAAACCGGGAATGTGTGCGCGGATAATTTCTTTCAGCTGTCCTTCACCGGGGAACTGGATATACATGAACAGGCACCGGCGAAGGAATGCTTCTGGCAATTCCTTTTCGTCGTTGCTGGTAATAAAGATCAGCGGCGGATAACGGGTATCGATACTCTCACCCGTTTCGGGGATAGCAAATCTCTTTTCATCCAGCTCCAGCAGCAGGTCATTGGGAAAATCGATGTCGGCCTTATCTATTTCATCGATCAGCAGTATTGACGGGGCATCTTCGGTCGACGTAAGGAATGCAAGACCCATCGGACCAAAGTGCCGGTATTTGGTAATGACCTCTTCATCGCCGGCACCGGATTCTTTCTGCAACTGCGCGTTACGCAGCCGCGATATATGGTCAAAGGTATAAAGGCCGTCCACGGCTTTGGAGGTAGACTTCACATACCATTCGAAGAAATGGCTTTTATAGTCATCACCATACCATTCATAAGCCACTGCCTTTGCGAGTTGTGTTTTGCCGCTTCCCGGTTCGCCCTTGATGAGGATGGGTCGCTGAAGGATCTGTGCAAGCCGCACCAGCTCAACTATATCATCGGAAGGAATGTATGGATGGATGCGGCTCCCCTTCCTCGTTACGGCTTTACCATCTGGTCCGGGTTTAATGTCATACGAAGCGGTACCGGCAGTTGCGTCATAGTTGAACCTGGTCTCCGGCAGGTCGGGGATTACAGCACTGAGCACTTCGTTGGTAACCGCATTGCCCGCGGCATCCTTTCCCGGTACCAGCCTGGCGAATCTTGATTTAACACCAGTCGCCGGATCAGGCCGGGGATAAGGTTTTGGCTTCATGTATTTAAATTAAAGAGGTTTGAAAATCGAAAAGTTGTTTGACCAGTATGGTCCGTTCCAGTTCATTGTATCCGCAGTAGTCGGTCAGTTTCTCCACAAAGGCCTCATACCCGCAAGTGAACTCTTTGCAGCCTGGCACACCCATCATGGCCGAGAGGATTGCCCAGTCGTCCAACGCCAGTATTTTCCTGCTTTGTGCTGTACGGGCAAATTCATTTTTCCAGGTGATGACATGGTTCTCGTTGATACCGCGGAATGGGGAGATCTGGATAAAATTAAATGGCGGGGTGCCGGAAAAACTCGCAAAATCGGATGATGAAAAACCGGTAGCGCCTTGCCGTTCGTCCGAGAACAGGATAAACATCCTTCCGAGTTTTGTTTTTTCCTCAGCCGGGTAGTTGGCGAGTTCGGCCATAAAAAGTTTACTGAACTCAACACAAAAGCGGTCGATCAGGGCCATGGTTTCATTTCCCCCGATGGTAAAATAAAACGTGATGATCACATGCGTTTTCCCTTCATATTCCTTTTTATCGGCTTTTAGTAATTTGAAGAGATGATCATGAATGGACTGCTGGTCTTCCAGTAATCCGTCATCGGTCGACGAGGATTTCAGTTGCCGGTATAACACCTGCCACAGGTCATCGGCAACGGACCGGATCTTGACCGGTTCGAATACCTGGCAATAGTCGAGGTCAAAGTCAAGCCGCGCGCGGTTCTTCATCCACCGGAAGGTGATTTTATTTGCGAGCCGGTGCAGGTCTTCCGAATATCCATGGGAAGTAATGATGTTCAGTTCGTTCTTTGTGTCCTTATATATCTCTTCCAGTGTTGCGCGATGCGCCTGGAAGTCGAGATGGTTGACCAGCGATTCCTTCAGGGTGAACGGCTGTGGCTTATCCTTGTCAAACTTTTCAAATTCAAAAAAACCGGTGCCTGTGTCGGTAGGTAGTCGCCCGAAAAAGAGTTCCTGCTCCGGGCCAGGGACACGCTGCAACCGTTGTTCCATATCAAAGCGGTCAATCAAGGCGCGGGGGTCACGCATGATATTGGGATAATCATCGCCCACATTTTTCAGGTAGTAGGTAAAAGCATTGGCAAAGGCGCTGCCCCGCTCAGGCAGGCCATCACCGGCCAGCTGGTCATTCATGGCGGAAGACAACATGTGCCTGGAAAAATCAATGGTCTGTTGCTGGCTATTACCCGTCATTGCCGATCCGGAGTAACAGGCATCAATGACCAGCAGCAGGTCCCTGCATATTTTATTGTCTTTGTAATTGTCAAAGTACTCAAAGATGGTTTTGATATTGAGCCAGCTTTGTTCATTCGCTTTCTGGCTGTCGCTGCACATCAGGTAGTACTGGCCGTTTTCCTTTGTGTACAGTCCATGCCCTGCGAAGTAAATCAGTAACGCATCGTCCTCGCCAATAACTTTCCGGATAGCCTTGATTTTGGCGACGATGGCCTGCCATGTTGCCGCGCCGTTGTACAGACTGGTCCGGCGATGGTCGCTGTCGTTATACACCCAGATTGGCTCCTTGAAGTCTTTGTACCTGTCATCCGCAGTACGCAGGTCAGTCCTGGCCGCATCTTCTTCCGGCCTCGCGGCCTTGAACCGATAGATATCGGTCAGTACCTTCACCAGGTTATCCGTATCGCGAACCGGGTTATTCAGCAATGGAAGTCCATCCTTGTATTCATCAACGGCAATGGCCAGCAGGTAGTAGTTCTGTACCGGCTCCCGCTTACGGTCGGGTTCAACAGGATCCGTTTCCAGCCCTACCGTTCGCGTTAAGGGCAGGCCCTGTTCCTTGATTTCATCTAGTTTCATTTTCGAGTTGGGATTATTGTCCAGATCAGTTCTCTGTACTGGTGATCATGGTTTGTTTAAGGTATGCGGAGGCATAGGGAGACTGCACAATCTTATTCCTGAAAGCCGGGTCATTCATTTTCGATTCCATTTCAGCTGTGCTGCTTAGATCCAGCGTGCTGAAATCGTCATAGAATGCCGGATCAGTCTGCAACAGGTGCATCAGTTCGGTCGCCAGTGCTTCGCTTTCCGGTGCGGGTTCACCTGCGCGGAACAAGCGACGGTTTTTGAAAAACGAACCAACCAGCTCAGTGATGCCGGTAAAACTGCACTCGGCCGCTTCAGCCTTGCTGAGCTCGCTTTCATCCGGCACACCGACCCGCAGTGCGTCGGCCGCCCGAAGGATGCCGTTACCATAATATTTTTTAAAATCGGCAAATACATTTTCTTTTGCGGCGGAGGTATACAGTGCGTTGCGGACCGCCTCTACTTTTTTCCATTGCTGTCCGGGTTCGTAGTATCCCTTCGCTACCAGTTCGTCCCGGTGGTAAGCAATCCACAACGCTGCAGCGGCAGCCACCTGCGGAGTAGCCGATGAGGTACCACCACCGCTTCGTACAAAGGCATAGTGGCTGGAAGCCCATGGGGTATTGGGCGTATAGGCCGCAAGCGCTTTATGCATGCGGCTTTCAGGACCCCAGGATCCCTGCATATATTGCGTTCCGATCTTTGCCCGTTCCTGAACTCGGAAGTCGCGGTCGTATGGTTTGTGGTTGTAGAGCGCACCCGTTGCAGCGATCACGCGCTGGAAGGCTGCGGGAAACATCACACATTTCGGAAGTAATTTGCCTGGCCCTTTGTACCAGCAATTACTTGCGGCAGCGACCACTACGATGCCTGCTTCGTATGCGCGGTTGATAGCTTCTGCCATCCGCTCGGATGGCTTGCCGGACATCGACATGGATACTACTTCACATCCCTGTTCAATAGCATAATCGATCGCATCACAAAAGTTCCGTGAATTGAGTATGACTACCGACTCTGATAAACGAACCGGTACAATTTCGGCAAATGGTGCACCGCCGATATAACCTTCATACTCATCGAAGGTATCGGTCTTCTTCACCTTGTTTCCTGCCAGCAGGCTCATGGTGCCGAGACCGTGACCGTCCTGCCCCGATTCGGGATGATCAATCGCCTGGTTGGACGGCTCTTTTGAAACAAAACTACGCGCGAGCTCTGTTTTCAGGTTCATGGGTATAGCCACGTGATTCTCGATGTAACCGGTATCAAAGTGCCCGATGCGTACAGTGGGATTGGTCCGCTCCTCCATCAACATTTTATTGGCCGTGGCCAGTTGTGAGTGGGCATCATCGAGGTGCCAGCCGATACCCGCTTCGGTTGCAGCAGGTGGCCATTCATCAATGTAACCCGGATTATTGGCATCGCCTTCGCGGGTGATTTTTGCTTTCTGGGCTGGAGTAACCGTCAGTACCGGCTCAACTGTTGCATCAATGTTTGCTTTTTTCAGTTCAGCCCTTAACGCATGTGCCACGGTCCATGATTGTTCATTAGGCACCCCTTCTATTTCGAGCATGATCTGTTCGGTATTGCCCGACTTCGTTTTATCCAGCACTTTGACGGACCGGCCTTCGATCCAGGCGGCATCGATGCCCCCTTCCGTTTCCACCAGCACTACGGCATTCTTTCGCTGCTGCAGCTCATCTGTCAAATCGATGGATGGTTTTGCCGTAGCGGGTGTTTGCTGTCCGGATGCGGGTTTGCGCCAGCCGGATACTTTACCCGCATCTGGTATGTTGACCTCGAATGGAAATCCTTTATCGAACGTGTCGATGATACTACCGTATTCATAAAAATTCGGACGCGGGAAGGAATACCTGTTACAGACTTCGGCGATCAGGTCGGGCCCGTTTGTTTTCGTATGTTTTCCTTCGCGGAAAATATTGATAAACGCCTCGGTAAAAATGCCATTCTCTGCCCCATCGAGCGTTTCTTCATCATCCTGGCAGGCGGCCAGTAGTTTCACCGAGGCCTTCACCTGCTGTCCATCACGCGTGGTGCGATATTTTTCCTGGATGGGTGAATAGATTTCTTCGCCAGACCTTGACTGGATGCCACGCTGGATATCATCCGGCAACATCCTCGAACGCGCACCTGAAGCCATTTGCATACTGGCAACGCCTTTTGAGATCATTTTGGTAAAATCAAGTTCGTCAGCCCTCGTCATTGTACCGGAATGGCAGCTATCCGATACCACCAGGATGCGGGTGCCTTCCTTAAAAGCACTGAAACCTTCGTATAACTCGTCATCCAGTAACTGGCGATCGTAGAGGCACCAGGTCTGGTCGTTTCGTTCATTGTCAAATCCGGCCGGCTTTTCATTCGGGATTAATCCACCATGACCGGCATAGGTCAGTAAAAAAATATCACCCGGCTGCAGCCGGGTGATATTTTTTTACTGACCTATGCCGGTC
>SDZZ01000815.1 GCA_004173255.1 Chitinophagaceae bacterium
ATGTGAGCCTGGACAAGGCCCGCAGGTTACTTTGGCCCATCAAACAGAAATATGGAAATAAAATCTCCTGGGCCGACCTGATGATCCTGACCGGTAATGTGGCGCTCGAGTCGATGGGTTTTAAAACCTTTGGATTTGCGGGTGGCCGTGCCGATGTGTGGGAGCCGGACGAATCAGTATACTGGGGTTCGGAAACCACCTGGCTCGGTGGTGATGTCCGTTACGGACATGGTTCAGAAGGTGTGCCGAAAGAACATGGCGTGCTGGTATCGGACGATGATGCCGATGGTCAGATCCATGACCGCAACCTCGAGAAACCGCTTGCAGCAGTGCAGATGGGTCTCATTTATGTAAATCCGGAAGGGCCGGATGGCAACCCCGATCCGATTGCTGCGGCAAAAGATATCCGTGATACGTTTGGCCGCATGGCGATGAATGATGAAGAGACGGTGGCGCTGATTGCAGGTGGCCATAGTTTTGGTAAAACACATGGCGCCGCGTCGTCGGACCATGTGGGTAAAGAGCCTGAAGCAGCTGACCTGGAATCGCAGGGTTTTGGCTGGAGTAATAGTTTTGGTTCGGGTAAAGGTGCCGACACCATTACCAGCGGACTGGAAGTGACCTGGACAAAAACCCCGACAAAATGGAGCAATAACTTTTTTGAAAACCTGTTTGGTTTTGAATGGACGCTTTCAAAAAGTCCGGGTGGCGCGCAGCAATGGGTAGCAAAAGATGCTGATGGAATTATCCCTGATGCATATGATGCCAATAAAAAGCATCGTCCGACCATGCTGACAACGGACCTCGCGTTGCGGCTGGATCCGGCGTATGAAAAAATTTCCCGCAGGTTCCTGGAGAACCCCGATCAGTTTGCCGACGCATTTGCCCGCGCCTGGTTTAAACTTACCCACCGTGATATGGGACCAAGGGTTCTTTACCTCGGACCTGATGTTCCGGAAGAAATCCTCGACTGGCAGGATCCTATCCATCCGGTTAACCATGAACTGGTCAATGAAAATGATATCACCGGACTGAAGGAAAAAATCGCTGCCACTGGTTTGACGGTGTCGGAGCTGGTGTCTGTTGCATGGGCTTCCGCCTCCACCTTCCGTGGTTCGGATAAACGCGGGGGTGCCAATGGGGCACGCATCCGTCTTGCCCCACAGCGTTACTGGAAAGTAAATAATACGGCACAGCTGGAAAAGGTGCTGGATAAACT